>CAMASN010000035.1 GCA_945861025.1 Ferrithrix thermotolerans DSM 19514 | reverse complement strand
GCCCGAACACCTTCGACAAGCTCGACGGGCGTCGAGTCTTTGAGCAGGTATCCAATGGCACCCGACGAGATTGCATCGAACACTTTGCGTTGCTCTGAGAACGATGTGAGCGCCACGATGCGGATCTTTGGACTGGCGGCGAGAATCTGCCGCGTGGCTTCGAACCCGTCGAGGTTCGGCATAGAAAGGTCCATCAAAATGATGTCGGGTTGGCGCTCGGCGGCGAGCTGAACTGCCTCGTTGCCGTCGGCGGCAGTTCCCACAATCTCGATGTCGTCGAATGCGCCGAGCAGTGCCTCGAGCCCGCGCCGAACCACCGAATGGTCATCAACAATGAGTAGTCGAATCATTGCAATGGCACCTCGAGCCGCAGGCAGGTTCCGCCTGCGGGGATGCTACTGACTTTGAGTGTGCCCCCGGCGTCTGCTGCAAGCCCGCTGAGAGAGCGAATTCCAAGTTGGCCTTCGGCCGCGGCCACCTCGAGACGCGTGTCATCGAAACCGACTCCGTTATCGCGCACTTCGAGAACAGCGGAACCATAGGTGTGTGACAGCGTGACCCAGGCGTTCTTGGCGTGCGAGTGGCTCACAACGTTGCGCAGCGCTTCTTGGACGGCGCGGTAAATCAGCGCTGTTGGGGTCTTTGGCAATTGGTTGGCATTGGGAGCCGTGATCTCAACATCAACACCTCGGCTGCCTGCCCGGCTACCGAGGTCGTCAAGGGCCGATTCGAGGCCTTCTTCGAACAGGTTCGGTGGATAGATCTCGACGAGCAGTGTTCGAAGCGACCCGATTGTGTCGCGAACTTCGGAGGCTGAATTCTCCAGAGCGGTGAGTGCTGACGGCGGCATGCCCGGCTGAAGCGCAGCGCCACTAAGGATGAGGGCCACGCCAGCCAAGTCTTGTACGACGCCGTCGTGGAGATCGGACGCAATTCGGCGGCGCTCAGCCGAAGAGGCATCGAGGGCGCTCTCAAGCAGGCGCTCGCGCTCGCGTTGGCGCTCGCGTAGGCGCCGAGCCAATGACCACGCCAGTGGAATCTGCACCAACTGCAACGCAGCAAGTGCACCGAGCGACACGGGGGCGAAATCTCGCATGAGTCTGCTGCCGTTGCGGCTCACGAGATCGAATCGGTAGTACGTCTCGAAGAGCAAGGCAGTGCCGTCGGGTTGTTGCACGCGTACGTACACCTCGAGCAGCTTGCGGTTGGCCAACTCGTATCTGTTTTCGGCGCCTGAGAGGTCGCTTACGCCGGCAGCGACGCTGCCGGTTTCGAGCACTGCGATTTCGTCGTCGTCTATCGGAAAGGTTTCTCCCATAAGCCGCGGGTCATTCGCGTACATGATCCGCCCGTCGGCGCGCCACAGCTTCACTCGAACTAGGTCGTCGCTGATGACAAACCGGCGCACTAGATCGTCGATGGCGAGCACAACGGCTGGATCTCCTGAGGTGAGGCCGTTCGTAATCGCTGGTTCAACAATCTCACGAGCAACCTGAACCGTCTGGAGGCGCACGGCAGCGATTGCTTCTTGCTCTCCAACGCGACGACTGGCAACGACAAGCCCGAAACCTAGGGCGATAACTGCCAGAACTCCGGCAAGCGAAAAACCTGCCACAGAACGCCAAACGCCGCCACTCAGTTCGGCGGACTTCCTTCGGGACAACACTGCGTCAATGTAGTGGAGTCGGTTGAGTGAGAGGGTCAAGTTGCTGTCAAGCAACCTGCTGACCGATTGGTTCTACTGACCCATACGCAGATGTAATGCAGCCGCATGAGCTGGGAAGCCTTCGTGGTCGGCAAGGGCGATGATCGACGGCGCCAACCTCAGCATCGCCTTCTCGTCGGACGTGGCAATGGCCGTGCGCTTTAAGAAGGTCTCAACCGTGATGCCCGACGACACGTGGGCGAAACCACTTGTTGGTAATGACGCTGGGCAGCCGAGCACGTAGTTGGCGGCGCTGAACGGAGTGTGCTGGCCCACCAGGATCTCGCCGGCCTCGGTGAGCAGATCGAGCGTGGCTTGCTGCACGGAGTTGTGCACGACCAACTGCAGGTGCTCGGGTGCGTAGCGGTTGACCACAGCTGCGGCTGCGTCCAACGAAGTAACGACGAGGCAGCCACCGTTAACGCCAAGTGCGGCCCGAGCCGCTGTTGCGCGAACTTCGGGGAGCAGATCGAGCTGGCGGGCGAGCTCAAGGTCGGTCTTGTCGGCCAGCGCCGGCGAGGTGGTCACCAACACAACAGCCGAGTCGGTGCCGTGTTCGGCCTCGATGAGTAGGTCAGCGGCGAGACGAATTGGGTCGGCGCTGTCGTCGGCGAGCACCACGCTCTCGGTGGGACCGAGCAGCATCATCGTGGCCACGCCATGGCGCTGCATCTCTACCTGTGCGCAGGTAACGGCCGGCGAGCCAGGACCCACAACTTTGCGCACCTTTGGAAAGGTGTCGGTGCCGAAGCCCAGCGCAGCGATTCCGGCGGGTCCGTTTGCGCGGAACACGTTGTTGATGCCGAGCTTGCGGCACACCACTAATACAGCGGCGTCAACCTCGCCGTCGCTGCCTGGCACCGGTGGAACGACCAGCGCGATCTCGGGCACGCCGGCCACTGTTGCGGGAACTGCAAGCTGATACGCCACTGATGGATAGCTGGCCTTGCCACTAGGAACGAACAATCCGGCCGATGCGATAGGCGTGATCTTTTCGCCGACGAACAAACCTGGCTCGCTTTCGATGACCCAATCGCTGGCGCGTTCGCGCACAGTGTTGTTAAACGTGCGCAGGTGGGTAATCGCTTCATCGATGGCTGCATCAACCGCAGCGGACACGGTGGCATTTGCAAGTTCGGCCTCGCTGACACGCAGTTGGTGAGCCTCAAGTCGAATGTGATCGAAGTCGCGAAGGGCTCGGCAAACGGCGTCGTCGCCGTTGACGCGTACGTCTTCGATAATGCGACCGATGGAGTCGCGTAGGGTCGGATCGAAGATGTCGTCGAGCCCGCGATGGCACAGTGCAGCGCGATCAGCCTCGCTCATGTCGTCCCAACGCATCCGTCGCATCACAGTCATGGTCGAAACGGTACAAGGATTGAGTGCGCGGGACACTAGGCTCACGACACGTTCGCCTGTTCTCTATGAATCCGGCTTTTTGGAGCGTGCATGCCTGTCACCGTTGTAGTTGGAGCCCAGTGGGGCGATGAAGGCAAGGCCAAGGTCATCGACCTCCTCTCGAAAGAGCACGGATACGTTGTTCGTTATCAGGGCGGTCACAATGCCGGTCACACTGTGGTTGTTGGCGACGAGCGCTACGCGCTGCAGCTCATCCCAAGCGGAATCTTGTATGACCACGTTGTGCCGGTCATTGGCAACGGTGTTGTTGTCGACATGGTCACCTTGTTCAACGAGATCGACACGCTCGAGCGTCGTGGCATCTCATGCGCCCGCCTCATCGTGAGCAGCCACGCTCATCTCATCTTCCCGTGGCATCAGGCGTGGGACGCTCATGCCGAAGCGGGTCGTGGCGACGACAAGATTGGCACCACGCTCAAGGGCATCGGGCCCGCGTACGCCGACAAGGCTCGTCGCGTGGGCATCAGGGCCGGCGAGGTTCTCGACGCAAGTGCCTTTGCGATCTCGCTCAAAGATCGTGCCACGGCCGAGAATGTTGCGCTTGCTGCGGCGGGTGCAACAGTGCTCGATGTCGATGCCATCGTTGAGCAGTTCACGGTGCTTGCCGCGCGGCTCGCCCCATACGTGGGCGACACAGTCAGCGAGCTGCACGATGCCTTGGCGGCGGGTCACCAACTGCTGCTCGAAGGTGCCCAGGCCACGTTCCTCGACCTCGACCACGGCACGTATCCATATGTCACCTCGTCGAATCCCACTTCGGGTGGGGCGTGTGTCGGCACCGGCCTTGGCCCTCGCGACATCGACCGCATTGTTGGTATTACCAAGGCCTATACAACTCGCGTGGGATCGGGTCCGTTCCCCACAGAACTCCTCGACGAGCTCGGCGAGAAGTTGGTCGACATTGGCCGCGAATTCGGCACGGTCACGGGCCGTCGGCGTCGGCCGGGCTGGATCGATTGCGTCATGCTTCGCCAGGCAGTGCGGCTCAACTCGTTAACCGAGTTGGCCCTCACCAAGCTCGATGTGTTCGACACGTTCGAGCAGGTTCGTGTGTGCGTTGGCTATCGGGTCGGCGGCACCACGTTGCGCCACTATCCCGACCGCATCGAACTTCTCGCCGATGTCGAGCCGGTCTATATCGACATGCCTGGCTGGAACCAGTCGCTTGCAGCGGTTCGCGAACCTGGTCAACTGCCGGCTCAGGCTCAAGATTTCTTGCGCCTTGTCGAGCGCGAAGTCGGCGTTCCCATTCGTATTGTCGGCGTCGGCGCCGAGCGCGACGACTACCTGTTGTGGTCGTGACTCGATGATCCCTCGCTACGCCCTTCCCGAAATGTCGGCTGTCTTTAGCGACACGGCCCGCTTTGGACGCTGGCTCGAGATTGAGCTGCTGGCCACCGACGCGCACGTCGCGCTTGGCCTGGTGCCTGCCGCCGACGCCGCGCAGTGCCGCGATCGTGCACCGGTCATCGACGACGCATTCGTGCAGGCCGTGCTCGATCGCGAAGCAGTCACCGATCATGATGTCGCCGCATTTGTCGATGTCGTGCAAGCTGCGATTGGTTCGCCGGCCGGCTCATGGATTCATTACGGACTCACCAGCAGCGACGTGGTCGACACTGCTTGGTGCGCGATGTTGCGCGACGCATGCGATTTGCTCATCGATTCAGCGACGGCATTGCTCGAGGTTGTGAAGCTATTGGCAATCACGCATCGCGACACGGTGATGATCGGCCGCACCCACGGTGTGCACGCCGAGCCCACAACGTTTGGTATGAAGGTTGCGCTCTGGGCGCTGCAGATCGATCGCGACCGCGAGCGACTTCGGGCCGCCCGCAGTGCAGTTGCGGTGTGCAAGCTCAGCGGCGCCGTCGGCACCTATAGCAATGTCGATCCATCGGTCGAAGCGTTCGTCGGCAACAAGCTTGGCCTCACTCCCGTGCCAGCCACTCAGGTGATTGCACGCGATCGCCACGCCGAGTTCTTGTGGGCCTGCGCAGCGGTTGGCGCCACGATGGAGATGATTGCCGTTGAGCTGCGTCACCTGCAGCGCACCGAGGTGCGCGAGGTACAAGAGGGCTTCAAGGTGGGGCAAAAGGGCTCTTCGGCGATGCCCCACAAGCGCAATCCGATCTCTGCTGAGACCATTAGCGGTCTGTCGCGGGTCCTGCGCGGCAACTTGCAGGCCGGTATGCAAGACGTAGCGCTGTGGCACGAGCGAGATATCTCGCATAGCTCGGTTGAGCGAATTGTGCTGCCCGATTCGGCTCTATTGGCCCACTATGTGCTCAATCGGATGCGTAAGTTATTGCTCGGTTTGCAGGTCTTCCCGCAGCGAATGGTGGCCAACCTCGAGGCCAGTCTTGGGCTCGTGTTCAGTCAGCCAGTGCTATTGGCTTTGGTGCAATCGGGTCTCAGTCGTGACGATGCGTATCGTATTGTGCAAGACAACGCCATGCGGGCGTGGGACCAGGGAATTGCATTTCGCGAACTACTCGAGCTCGATAGCCGAGTTGCAATAGATGCTGCAGTGCTCGATGCAGCGTTCGATGTGCACCGCAGTTTGCGTCATGTAGACCGAGTGTTTGAAGCACTCGATCGGTTGGTCTGACGGCCCTCGCCGTCACACTGTTTACGAATCGCTGCGGGCGATGCGAGCAGCCTTGAGAACTGCCGCTTCAACACCAATTGCGCGCCAGCACGCATAGCTAATGCCGTTGCGAGTGCTGTATGCCTTGGCGACTTTGATGAACTCAGCCTCGAGCTCGGTGATGTCGGCGGTGTCCCCGCCAGCAGCAAGTTCGGCTTGAAGGTCGAGGCGCTCCTGCACAAGCTTGAGTTCGCGGATGACATCAGCGTCGAGAATTTCGGCCTCGATTGCAGCCAAACGCTTGGCAATCGAATCGGGGGTGCGCTTGCGTCCGCGCTTGGGTTTTGAGTTTCGCAGCGCATCGAGATAGTCACGTACTGCTCGACCTTCGAAGCGCCCAGCAGCCAAAGCCGCCTTGTGTTCGTCGGTCATTGGTCCTTTGGGTCCACGCTTTGCCATCAAAACAGTATAGATCACGTGTTCTCTGCTCGCCGACCAAACGATTGTGTCCTGTGTCTCGTACCGTTATTGCCCGAATGGATGCACACGAACTCTTCGAACTTTCGCCCCACGGCGCCGACATATTTGTGGGCATTGGACCCCAATACCCATGGGGCGGCCTCTATGGCGGGCAGATTGTTGCGCAGGCCCTACGCGCTGCTGCAGCCACCGTTGATCCCGAATTGGTGCCACACTCGCTGCGCGCCTATTTCATTCGTCGGGGTGACCACGCCGAACCCGTGCGTTATGAAGTCGATCGCATTCGCAATGGCCGCAGCTTTTGTACGCGTCGTGTGGTTGCTCGCCAAGCCGTTGGTGCCATCTTGAATCTTGAGGCGTCATTTCAGCGCGCCGAGCCATCGGTCGACATCGAAATGGTGGGGATGCCACTCAATTTGCCGTCGCCCGACGATCTCAAGCACGACTCGTGGTCTGATGTCTTCGATCGCTGTTGGGTGCCATCGGAGCACCTTCCCGCCGACGGCCGCACGGGCGCTGGGCGGTCGGCGGCGTGGCTCAAGGCCAATGGCACGTTGGGCGACGACCCACTGCTGCACATCTGCACCTTGGCGTACTTGTCTGATGACCTGCCTACCGATGCAGTGGTCCGGGCGCACCCAATGGGTCTTGAGCCCGAAGAAGAACGTCATGGCGCACAGTTTTCGGCGAGCCTCGATCACACGATGTGGTTTCATCGCCCGGTGAAGGCAGACGAATGGCACCTGCACGACTTCACCTGCCACAGCTTTGTTGGCGGCAGAGGACTTTCTATTGGTCACGTGTTCGCGGCCGACGGCACGCACGTGGCGACCATTGCGCAAGAAGTGTTGATGCGCGACAACCGTTCGAAGTAACACCGAGCCCGCACACTAAAGTCGCTGCGTGACTCACGAACTTCCACCACTTGATCCGGCCCGTGCAGCGTTACGCGACCACGTCATTCGTTATTCGGTGAAGCGCGGCGACTTCACGTTGAAGTCGGGGGCAAAGAGTTCGTGGTTCCTCGACACCAAGCAGACAGCGTGCCGACCCGAAGGCATTGTGCTCGTCGCCGATGTTGCACTCAGCTTTATTCCTGCCGACGCTGATGCCATTGGTGGCCTCACGATGGGCGCCGACCCAGTGGCGTTCGGCATTGCGGCCGTGGGCGCTACCCGTGGCTTGAGCTTGCGCAGCTTCAGTGTGCGTAAGGAAGCAAAAGACCACGGCATTACTGGTCGAGTTGCCGGCGCGCTCATGCCTGGCGATCGAGTTGTGATCACCGAAGATACGGTCACACGCGGAACTTCGTTGATGGAGGCGGTCGATGCGGTGAAAGCGTTCGGCGCTCTCCCAGTTCTCATCACGGTCATCGTTGATCGCGGCGGCACCTGTGCCGCGATGGCAGCCGAGGCAGGCATTGCGTATGTGCCGATGCTGACTGCCGAAGACCTCGGTTTTGGTTTCGGAACCTGACCAAAGCGTGGCGGCCGGCTACAGCTAGCGCTTAGCGGTCGCCCTGATCGCTATCGACAAATGCCCGATTGGTTGACGCCGCGGCGAGCAGTAATGCTTCGGCGGGCGGCAACGGAACTCCAAGGAAATAGCCCTGCGCGCGATCGCATTTGAGTTCGCGTAACACCTCAAGTTCGGCTGCCTGTTCAACGCCTTCGGCCACCACGGTGTAATCAAATCCGGCTGCGAATTCGACCACGGCTTGCAACGTGTGTCGGCTCTGTGGCGCCTCGATCAGGCTTGACACGAATTGGCGATTGAGCTTGACCACATCGATGGGGAATCGATGTAGTTGAGCGAGCGACGAGTACAACGTTCCGAAGTCGTCGATAGCGATTTGCACGCCAATGTCGCGCAGCGCATTGAGCCTATTTTCTGAGCGTTCGGGATTGTCGAGGAACATCGATTCGGTGAGCTCAAGGGTGAGGTTCTCGGGAGCGAGGTGGTGATGCTTGAGCACGCGCCCGAGAAAGTTCACGAACGTTGAGGCGCTGAGCTGACGGCTCGACACATTGAAATGCAGATCGATAGGTCCGCCAGCGACAGCCAGCCAGGTCGATGCATCGCGGCAAGCGATCTCGAGAACTCGATCTCCGATTGCAGTGATCAATCCGGCGTCTTCGGCAAGGGCAATGAACTCGTCGGGGGCCATGGGACCGAGGGTTGCATCGTGCCAGCGCGCGAGCGCCTCAAAGGCCACGACCCGGTCGAATTCAATGTCGAAGATTGGCTGGTACACAACCGAGAGACCATCGTTGTCGATTGCCTCGCGTAGCGCTCGCTCCATAGTGACGCGACGTCGCGTCTGGGGGCGCACCATGTCGTCGAAGGTCTCGATGCGGTTGCGGCCATTTGCCTTGGCCTGAAACACGGCGAGGTCTGCGTTCTGCAACAACTTGTCGGCGAACCGGCATTCCTCATGGGCGAGAGCGATACCAACCGACGTCGTAACCTGCACGACCTCGCCATCGAAATGAAATGGCGCCTCGATTGCTCCGATGAGGCGAGCGGCCTCGAGCACCGCGATATCGGGTCGTTCCATGGCCTCGCAAAGGACCACGAACTCGCCGCCGTCGAGACGGGCAATTGCGTCGACCTTGCGGACGGTATGTTCGATGCGCCGAGCTGTCTCTACAAGCAGTCGATCGCCGGTACGCGTGCCGAGGCGGTCATTGACCGACTTGAACCAGTCGATGTTTACCACCAGCAACGAAGGCCACAGTCCGTTGTGATCGGCAACGTCGAGAGCATGTTGGAGCAGATCCATGAATGCGCGCCTGTTGCTGAGGCCGGTGAGCGAGTCGTGGGTGGCTTCCCATCCCCATCGTGTCTGCTCGGCAACCCGATGGGTGTTATCGGTGATGACGACTACTGCGCCTCTGGCATTGTTGTTCGTGGGGCCACCTTCAAAGGGAACGATCGCGCAGTCACCTGGAAACGGAGCTCGGCCGTGTGGCCTGAGGTAGATGCCGTCGGCCTGCCATCGATGAGCCTGCAGGATTGCAGCGACATCGTTCTCGTCAAGCAGGCATCGCCCTGAATCGGCGGTGGTTCCAACATTGAGCAGCGTTGCTAGCGAAGAACCAACGAGGCGCGCCCGCGAGCCGAGCAGTCGTGCGGCCTCGGGGTTCGCCGCGTTGACGATGCCGTGCTGATCGACAACGAGCAGCGCTGTGTCGACAGCGTCGAACACCGCCTGCAGCCGATCACGCTCGAAGGCAAGCTGGCCCTCGGACACGCATTGCAACTCATCGAACAACTCGCGCATCTCGCGCGATGAGATTTCAAGCGAACGCTCGAGGAGTTCTCGGTCGTTGTTGTGCTCGTCGTATGTTTCCGCCACGCGCTGCAAGAGCGAAGCCCATTGGGCGCCGTTCGGAGTCTCGCCGTCGATCCCGAGGCGGCGAAGCTGTCGACCGAGCGTGTCGTTGGTCGTAGGGAGGTCGCTCATGCTGACCTTTCGCCGATCGTGGTGATCGTCATCGTCTGGTTGTGTAGTTCGCATGTGCCGCCAGTGGGCGAGAGCGCGCCGTAGCTATAGAGACCAGCAACTACTGCACGTGGGGCAAGGCCCTCAACGATGGCCTCGAGCTCTTCTTCGGTACGTTGTCCCAAGACCATCCGGCGACCGACGCAACTCACAGCGATGGCGACCTGCTCGCGTCCCGTGGTGGCCATGACCGCAGCGCGATGCGCACCCTCGACCAATCGTTCGCTTGAGGCACACATCAGTTGGGCCATTGAGCCCTGCGCTACGTCGCCGGCAAAGCGCAGGCTGCCAGTTTCGTTGTCGGTGGCAAGCACGGCTCGTACAGTGGTGTGGCCATCAAGGTCGCTCAGCGAAAGCGGAAAGCGCAGCGCTGCGGCAGGCAGACCGTCGGCTTTGTCACCGAGGTATTCGCGATACAACGTGAGCGCAGAGCGGTCATCGAGCTCGTAGAGGGTGCTGTGATAGCTGCGGGTGACGAGTCGCTGCGGACCAAAGATGTCCCATCCGCCAGCGGAGCCGAAATCGAGTTCTACGTGGTCGCCAACGAAACCAACAGCGGTAACCCAACCGGTGCGCGGGCGTCCATCAGCCAGAACCCAGGTGGTGTCGAATCGATCGCCGTCGCCGGCGAGGCCACCGGAGATCGGTACGCCGGGCAGCATTTCACTGATTCCTGTGGCAAGCGACGTGCCGTTCACCGCAAGGCCATCGGACAGCACGAAAACGCCGCGCAGGTTTGCATGTTTGAGTGCGGCTCCGAGTTGACGCCCAGCGCGACGGGCACCGCCAGCCGCATCGACCTCTACCGATGCGGAGAGAACTTGAGTGCGATCGAAGCGAGCGATCACAGCAACCACCGAGCCGTCAGCTAGTGACCCACCGCTGATCTGGCCGGCGGTGGAACAACCGACCACCGACTTTCCTGCGTACATCTCGCTCAGCTGCTGCAGCGGCTGATCCGCATGTGCGCCGATGCAGGTGTCTGCAAAGGCCAATACCAACGTGTCTCGATCGTCGGGCGCGGGTAACGGCGATGACCATCCGCCTTGCGTATCCCATGTCAATGTCTCAGCCTGCACAACTACCTACTTTCTTGCTCTGCTATGGGTATCGGCTGCTGATGGGTTCATCTTGAGCGTGAAACGATGTGCGATCTGCGTTGGGGACTCAACCGAACGAGCCGGCGAGGGGCACTACCGTGTTGCGGGTGGACACTGTCTCCGAACCGCCGATCTTGATCAAGCCGTTATTGCGCGGTTGGTCGCATGTGGTCGCCCTTGGTGTTTTGCTTGTTCTCGGATCGTTGCTGATTGCCCGAGCGGCCGATACGGCACGTGGTTCAGGTCTGATGGTGATTTACGTTCTGGGCACGGCAGCGATGTTTGGCGTGTCGGCCGCCTACCACCGCCTGCGTTGGACTCCTCGGGTACGAGTGTTGATGTCGAAATTGGACCACTGCACGATCTTCCTTGCGATTGCCGGCGCGTACACACCGGTTGCCGTCGTGGGACTCAGCGGCAACTACCAGCTCGTGGTGCTCTGTATCTCGTGGGGTGGTGCCGTCGTTGGTATCTCGTTGCAGTGGCTGCCGTTTCATCTGCCGCGTTGGCTCTTCGCCGCCGTGTATGTGCTGGTGGGTTGGTCGGCAATGTTTGCCTTCACGCAGCTCTACAACGGGCTCGGGCCGTTGGGCTTTTCACTCATCCTTGGTGGCGGCGTGGCGTACACAATCGGCGCGTTGGTGTATGCCCTCAAGCACCCTGATCCGTGGCCGCAGGTGTTCGGCTACCACGAGGTGTTTCACGTGTTCACCATCATCGGCGCTGGCTTGCATTTCGCAGCGATCTACGGCGTGGTGTTGTCGAAGCTCTAGACCCCTCTCGCCGAGTTACGCCTCGGGGAGCAGCACGCCTGGGTTGAGCATCTTGTGTGGGTCGAGGCTGGCTTTTAGAGAGCGCAGTGCGTCTACTTCGGCGGCTCCGCGTTGGGCCACGAGCCAGTGCGTCTTGGCGATGCCGATGCCGTGTTCGGCGCTGATGGCTCCGCCTCGTGCGATGACCATCTGCAACACCTGATCGGTAATGGTTGCGTCCGCCGAGCCGGCATTGAGTGTGTTGAGGTGCAGGTTGCCCTCGGCCAGGTGACCGAAGTTGATCAGGGTTGACTTCGGTGCCAAGCGGTTGATCAGCGCTTCGATGTCGGCGGTGGTCTGGCTCAGCACGCCGAGCGGCAACGCCACATCGAGCTTGAGTGGAACACCACGATGGTTGATCGCTGTCGTCACGTTGTCGCGTAGCTCGAGCAGTCGGCCGCGCGCCGTCTCGTCGGTTGCAACTGCCGTAGCGTTTGTAGGTGCGTGGAGGGCGAGGACCCGCATCAATTCGTCGTGTTGGTCGGAGTTTCCGGCGCACTCAATGAGTAGGTACGCGCCTGCGTCGACGGGAATGGGACACGTGCGCTGCAGGTGTTCGCAGACCAGCGACATCGCCGAGGGCATCAGCAGTTCTATCGAGTCGAGTTGCGCGAGTTCACGACGGAGCGCTGGCAAGAGATCGAGAGCAGCCGCGAGAGATGGCAAGCCGACTAACGCAGTGGCCGTGTGCCGATACCAGGGCACTAGTTTGAGGCGCACCGCCGTGATGATCGCGAGGGTTCCTTCGCTGCCGCACAGCAGCGACGGCAGGTGCAGGCCGATGGTTTCTTTGGGCAGCCCCGAGAGCGACCCGATGATTTCGCCGTTGGCGAGCACGGCTTCGATGCCAGCAACTTGGGCACGCATGGTGCCGAAACGGATGACCCGTGACCCGCCAGCGTTGGTTGCCACGGCGCCGCCGATGGTGGCTGAATCGCGCGAAGCAAAGTCGATTGCAAGGTCAAGTGCGACAGCGCGAGCGTGGTTTCTCGCAGCAGCCAGCGTGACGCCAGAGCCAACGGTGACCTGTGATGCAGCAGTATCGACAGCGTCGCACCGGGTGAGCCGAGCGGTGGACACGATCACTTCGTGATTGCGAGGGACACCGCCGCCGACGAGTCCGGTGTTGCCACCTTGGGTCACGATGGCTGCATTGTGTGCCGCGCAGATGCGCACAACGGCGGCAACTTCATGGGTGGTGCCCGGCCGCACAACGAGGCGACTAGCGCCATGAAATCTGCCGGTCCAATCGGTTTCGTAGCCAGCGCGCATGTCGGGGTCAACCAACACATGAGTGGGCCCCACCGTTGCTTGCAGTTCGCGGCACAGCACGTCGGGTGAAGGACTCATCAGCCGACGATGGTGGCCCCGGCTGGGAGATCGCCGAGTAGGGCATCGCTGATCCAACAACGCGTGAGATGCAACGTGCTGCGAATACGCACCACCTTTTTCGGTTCGGTGATTGCCCGACCGCACATGCTGAGCGCCGCCTTGATGCAGGCTTCTTCGTCGGGCAGCACCATCGGCATACGGCTGCGACGAACGCCGCTGGGACCCGCCGTGAAGCAGTTCACGTAGGTCTTTTGCCAGTCGATGGTGTTGGCCAACGATGCCGGAATGAAGTCGGCTAAACCAATGCCCAATACGTTGCCGCCGCTGACCTCGGTGATGTCGAGCATCACGATGGTGGCCACGCGCGGCGATGTGAAATCGTCGAGGCCATGTACCCAAAAGCGTCCGGTGACATTGGGGTCCATGGTTGTGCCGCTGATGTCTTTGCCGCCCTGCTCGATGATGAGCACATCGATCTCGTCGAACGGCAGCGCCGGCACGAGCGCCTTTGCGTAGTCGAGCAACTGGCGTTCGGCGTCACCGCCCACCTCGTTGGCGGTGAAGCCTTCGATCCGAACAACCTCGCCGGCGGCCGACTCGACAGTGGCAATGCCACCCAGCAGTCGACCGGTTGAGCGCAACGCGTCGATGCCGCGCAGCAAGCGCTCGCGCATCTCTACGGGACCACATGCGTGAATCTGCGCGGCGCCAGGCTGCTTGCCGAAACCAACGACGGCCATCTTCGTGCAGCCGCTTTCGATGGGGCCGTGAAAGCAGGTGTGAGGCTTCACGCGATTCACCGGAAGAATGCGATCGGCATTTGCCGCGTGTGCGTCGAGATACAGCGGCATGCCATCGTCGGTGCGGGCGACCTCGACGGTTTCCATTGTGGCGCGAATCTCGGCGCCCATCGCCTGCTCGGTCATGCCCAGCACTTCGAGCATCGCTCGTTGCCCTTCGGCGGTGGCGCCGCCGTGGCTGCCCATTGCTGGCACGACAAACGGCTCGGCTCCAAGATCGCGTAGGCCCAAGATGGTTCCGCGCAGCACATCGACGCGGTCGCTGAGCCCACGGCTGCCGGCACCAACCGCCACGGTCATGCCCGCAGTTACGTCGTTGGCGAGCCGGTGAGTAATGGCGGCGCGGGCCGCGCCGGCCACATCGGTGATGGTTGGCGGCGAGGGTATTGCCAACGACACCTCGTGCAGTTTGGGTACCACGATGCCTGGGTTGAAGGGGAGTTCAATGCCCTGCGAGAGCTGTTCCCACGGATTCGCCGATGCCATGGCGTGACTGTACAACGATGCCGTTGAGCCAACGAAGGGGCGGTGATCAGCTGGCCGGATTGGCTGCGAGATGGTCGAATCGACCAGCCGGTCGGATCGTCCGATAGGCCTCGACAGTGGGAGCAAGCTCGGTTGGCGCCGCACCGTGCAGGATCACGCCGTCGGCGCCGAGATCGAGTTGGCGCAGCACGGCAGCGGCACATTGTTCGGCGGAACCTGTGGCCGCCGGGGCCAGCCATTCATCGGGAATCAACGTGGCGACGTGTTCGAGTTCGCTGGTGGTTGCCTTGCCGTCGAACGCGCCGCGGAAGCCAGCCACAAACGGATCCGCACGGAATCGTTCGAGCACCGCCGGATCCCACTTGTTGGTTCGCACCATCAAGTCGCCGTAACCCTGCAGGTAAGTGGCCAATCGCCCCACGGTTTTCTTCAATCGCACGTCTTCGGGGATCCAATCGCCAATGGTGGCGAAGCAACTCCAGACCCGCACAGTGTCAGGATCGCGGTCCGCTTGCTCGGCTGCGCGCTTCACGTCGGCTACGCATCGCTGCAGCGTTTCGTCGGTGAAGAACGTGTGCAGGATCACGCCGTCGAAAGCTCGGCCGCCGAGCGCCAGCGACTGTGGTCCAAAGGCTGTGAGCATGAGTGGGATGTCTTCGTCGAACTCGGTATCGAGGGCCAGCAGCGGAAACTTGCCGCAGGGTCCGTCGTGTCCGAACACCACTTCGCCCTTCCAGAGGCGGCGCATCAGGCCTGCGAAATCTTCCATCTGTGCCGTTGTGATGTGATCCATGCCGAACGCATCGAAGAGTTTGTCGATGCCGCGGCCGAGGCCCAGGGCGAAGCGGCCGTTGGTCATGCGATGCATCGTGGTGGCGTAGCTGGCGGTGACGATGGGGTGGCGGGTGTTGTGGTTCGTTGCACCGGTGGCGATGCCCAAGGTCTCGGTTACGGCCGCTGCGGCGCCGCTGATGGTGACGATCTCTTTCACGTTGAACCGCTCGGACAAAAACACCGAGCCGAATCCCATCGCTTCGCCATTGCGGCATTCGTCGAGCAGATCGCGCGGCGACTTTGGTGCACCGGCAAGGCCGTAGAAACCGAGTTCGTTCAATTGTGGTGCTGCAGCCTGATTCACGATGCGAACCGTATCGAACACATTGGCTTCGGCCGGTACCCTTCGTGGCCATGACCCGCCCCAGCGACCAATGGCCCGTGGGCGGTAGCTATACCTTTGGCGGACGTCAAGGGCGCATGTCCCCGACGCGTCAACGTGCGTTCGATCACTTAGTTCCGCAGTACGTGCTCACGTTGCCGGTGGCGGCCGCCGAACGATTGATCGTCGAGATCGGGTGCGGCAAGGGCGAGGCCACGGCCGCAATGGCACCGGTCGACTCGCCCGCAACGGTGATCGCCTGCGAGCCCAACGAGGCAACGATGGCGCATCTCGCCACACTGCTCGATGCCGACAACATCACCAACGTTCACCTCTGGATCGGCGATGCATTCGATCTGCTCGCTGACCTCGGCCCTCAGGCCGTTGATGAGATCAGAGTGTGGTTTCCCGATCCTTGGCCGAAGCCACGTCATGCTCACAAGCGATTGTTCACGCCGCTACGCCTTGGCCTGATTGTCGATGCCTTGCGGGTGGGCGGCGTGTTGCGAGTTGCCACCGACGATGCGGCGTACGCCGATGAGGTGCTCGAGGCAATTGCCGCCGAATCTCGGCTGATCGGTGGCCGGGTCGAGCGACCGTCGCAACGGCCGATCACCACGTTTGAGGCTCGAGGGCATCGCGATGGCCGCGACCCCGTCGACATCGAGGCGACGAGGAGGTAGTAAGAACGACTGCCGAATTACGAAGTGATGAGTCGAGTTGCGTCGAGTCGTCGCAACTGAGCGCTGGCCTCTTTGGCCACCAGCACGGGGACATAATCGCGAACAGGGGCGTCTTTGAACTGGCGGGCGATGTCGGCAACGAGATCGTGAACGAATTCGGCATCGACCGAACCGTTGGCCCGAGCGAAGAGCGTTTCGGCAACAAACTGCAGGTGAGGATTCAGGGTTTGTGCGTCCATGCATTTGACACTAATCCAGCGTTGGGAACCGGCGCAACAGACGATGGTCACTTTGTGCCGGGCCCTTGGAAAAACGTAAAAAGCCGCAGGATGAGGTATAAAACAACCCCTGACCTGCGGCTTTCGTGGTGGTCCTGACCGGCGTCGATCCGGTGACCCTACGCTTTTCAGGCGTATGCTCTGCCGACTGAGCTACAGGACCGTGGTCCTCATCGACCGCATGCGACCGACAAAGATTTTCAGCATTACTTACGTTGACAACTGACCAGTTGCCAGTGAGTTTCCTCACTGGCAGCGGTCCCGACGGGGTTCGAACCCGCGACCTCCGGCTTGACAGGCCGGCGTGAACTCCACTTCACCACGGGACCAGAAAACTGGTCAGCACCCCCAACGGGATTCGAACCCGTGCCGCCACCTTGAAAGGGTGGTGTCCTAGGCCTCTAGACGATGGGGGCTAGGTACGTCTCCGGTTGAGAGCGCACTTACATTATCCGGCGATGAGGGTGTTCGCGCTAATGGATTGCAGAATCGGCCAATATCGGTTGCTTAAGGGCATCGCGGGTCGAGTCGCGTAGCGTCTCGAACATGCGAGTTCGCCCCGTTTTGTCTGCTGCGGCAATCGGCTATTTGTTGGGCACATTCCCGACAGCCGATCTGGTGGCGCGGCGGGTCTCGTCAGGCACGATCGACCTTCGTGCGCATGGCAGCGGTAACCCGGGGGCGGCCAATGCCCTCAAGGTGCTCGGCAAGAAAGCCGGTGCCACTGTGATGGCGGGCGACATTGTGAAGGGTGCTTTGGCGAGCGGCATTGGGGGTCTCGTTGCCGGACCTGCTGGGGCTCATATCGCAGGTACGGCCAGTGTGTTCGGGCATTGCTTCCCCGTGTGGAACGGGTTTCGTGGGGGCAAGGGAGTTGCTGCCGGAATCGGGCAGTGTCTCGCCACGTTCCCGGCGTATCTCCCGATTGACCTTGCGATTGCTGGCGCCGTGGCCGCCACGCCGGCCCTCAAGCAACGGTCGTTCACCGCAGCGATGATCAGCAGTTCGGCATGGGTTATTGGCGCCTTGGTGTGGTGGCGTAAGGGCCACGGCAACCTCTGGGGACCCAAGCCGGGTCCCGGTCTCGTAGCGGCCGCAACGCTCAGCAGCGCGGCGATTGCCTACAAGTTTGTTGTCGCTCGTGAGCCACGCTGACGGCTACTTCTTGCGCACTCTCGACAGATAGCGGCGGCTTGCTTCGCGACTTTCGGGGTCGGTCATTGCGTAGACCAGCGAGTCGGCATCGTTTGCATTGCGGCCCGTGCTCACCATTTCGTCGAGTGCGGCGTTGACCTGTTGCTTGGTTGAGCGCAGCGCAAAAGCTGTCTTGCTGGCCAATTCGCGGGCGAGCTTGTCGGTCTCGGATGCCAGGTCGGCGGGGCTCACTACGTGGTTGACAAATCGCAAGGTACGCGCTTCGTGGGCGTCGAACGGGCGGCACGTGAGCACCAACTCTTTGGTGATGGCCGGCCCAAGCTCGCGTACCAAGCGAGGGATGCCGCTCCACGCCAAAGGAATTCCGAGATCAACTTCGGGAATCACAAAGCGAGCGTCGGTTGCTGCAATGCGGATATCGCAGGCCGAGGTCAGCACCACGCCGCCGCCAACGCAATGCCCGTGCACCGAAGCAATCGTGAGTTGGCGAACGTTGGCGAGTGCTTCGGTGGCAAGCCGACCGAGATCGGCGGCGTCGCGTGGACTCAGCGCACCATCGGAATGTTGGAAGTCGTTGAGATCGGAACCCGCCGAAAATGCCCGGCCAGCGCCGCGAACCACGACGACCCTGATTGAGGGCTGATCATTGAGCCATCTGCTGGCACCGACGATGTCTTGCAGCATCGCGTGCGACAAGGCGTTGAGGCGCTCGGGCCGGTTCAACGTGAGATACGCCACCCGACTGTCGCCGTTTGGGTCGTCGGCCGCTGTGGTGCTGACGATGAGGTTTGCGAACTCGGGAGCAGATGCCATCTGGCCAGAGTAACGCCCGACGAGGCAAGGCTCGGGAGCTACGACTGCAACGCGCGAATGCACCAGTCGAGCAACCAACTGAGAAATCCGTAGAGGTGGTGTTCGCCAGCCAGCGGATGATCGTCGCCGATGTCTTCTGGGTCGTCGTCTTCGCCGACGTCGAGCATCGTGCCTAGCACCAGCCGTAGGCCATTAAGCGCTTGCACGAACGCAAGCAACTGGGCTTCGCTCAGTGGAGCGCTGTCGTCGCTGGTTTCGCCGAGACATTCGTCGACAAGGTTCAGACCGGTGAGGCGTGAGGCCACAAGGTCCTCGCGCATGAGCCGTTGGTATTCGTCGTCCATCGCCTGGTCGCCGGGTTGGTGGTAGGCCGTGGGAAACAGCCGCCGTAGGCGATGGTCTTCGTTTGGCCCGAGCAGCAGCGCGCGTAGCTCGCCCATAAGGCGCAGCACGAGGTCTCGTTCTTCGTTCTGCAGGTTGAGCCGGAAGCCCGACTTGGTGCGCTCTACGGGTGGTTTGGGTTTGCGAGCCATTGAATTAGCTGCCATCTCGCTGCATCGTGGCCCACAAACCGTGTTCGTGCAGCCGAAACACATCGAGTTCGGTTTTCTCGCGGGTGCCGTTCGAGACGACCGCGCGGCCCTTTTGGTGCACATCGAGCATCAGCTCAGTGGCTTTCTCGAGGCTGTAGCCAAACAGTTTCTGGAGCACGAAGGTGACGTAACTCATCAGGTTGATGGGGTCGTTCCACACCAGCACGATCCACGGAGTATCGGGCGATACCGACTCGTCCTGATCGGGACGGTCGATCACGATGGGGGTCGGTGCGGTGGCCATGGTGTGCATACTCAACGGCCATTCTCGCGCTCTTCACCATGAAACGGGCATTCGCATCGCTTCAGGCTAGGAACCCGCAATTATCGCCTCTACGATAGGCGGCGATGTCCGTCGGTTCCCGCCCCCTCGTTCCGTCCCGGCTTGCTCCGGGTGGCGTTGCCCACGGCGGGCGACGTACCCCAACAACGGTGGTTGGCGGCTACATTGCGCTCACCAAGCCACGCATCATCGAACTGCTGCTGATCACCACAGTTCCCACGATGGTCTTGGCCGAAGGCGGCTGGCCGGCAACAACGCTTGTGCTCATCACGTTGTTGGGCGGTGCCTTGGCCGCAGGCGGCGCCAACGCCTACAACATGTACGTCGATCGCGATATTGACAAGCTCATGGTTCGCACGCAGGGTCGCCCGTTGGTTACTGGGCTGATCAAGCCTCGCAACGCACTGTGGTTCGCCTCGGCGTTGCAGGTCATTGCGTTTGCCGTGTTGTGGAGTGGCGCCAATTTCTTGTCGGCTTGTCTCACGCTGTCAGCCACACTGTTCTACGTTTTCATCTACACCATTTGGCTCAAGCGAACCAGCAAGCAGAACATCGTTATCGGTGGCGCTGCCGGCGCTGTGCCCGTGTTAGTTGGTTGGTCGTCGGTCACCAACAATGTGGGCTGGGCCCCGGTTGTGCTCTTCGTCATCATGTTCTTGTGGACGCCACCTCACTTTTGGGCGCTGGCAATTCGCCACGTTGATGACTACCGGGCGGCCAACGTGCCCATGTTGCCTGCGGTCGCTCCGCTCAATCAGGTCTTGCGACAGATGCTCGCTTACACAGTCGTGATGGTCGGTTTCACGATGGTGCTCATTCCAGTGGGGCATCTCGGATGGATCTACGGTGTGTCAGCGGCGCTACTCGGCGCACTTTTTATCGGGGGCACCATCGCCTTGTCGCGTAACCCCGAGCCGCAAAAAGCGATGCGCCTTTTTGGCTACAGCATCAGCTATGTCACCTTGTTGTTTGGGGTTCTCACCCTCGATGTCCTTGTCCGCCACGGTTTCTGACGCCTTTCCGCCGACCTGTTTATTCTCTTCCACATGCCAAGATTTTTTCACCGAAGTGAGCGGAGATTTCGGCTCGTAGCAGCCGCTGTGGGTAATGTCGAAGAAAGAACGGATCCGAATTTGAGCCGCTCCGGCGGACGCACGCGCACCGCCATGTGCTGTTTCGAAATGAGCTGTTGCCCATGACCACAATTGACACTGCCTCGCATACGGCCTTCGCGGGTGCTGGCGTTACTCACGCGCCCTCGGCCGTTGCCGCTTGGGTGACCACCAGCGATCACAAACGCCTTGGGCGAATGCTGATCGTTTCTGGTCTCGTGGCGTTACTCGGAATCGCTGCGGTCGGAGCCTTGCTTGGCTTTGAGCGCATCGATGCCGCGGCCACAACGCTCGATGCGAACAGCATCACGCAACTCTTCGCCATCAACCGAGTGGGGTTGGCGTTCTTCGCCGTACTTCCCATCATGCTGGGCCTCGCCGTCGCGGTTGTACCGCTGCAACTCGGTGCTCGTTCGTTGGCCTTCCCTCGTCTCGCTGCTGCTGGCTTTTGGGCGTGGCTCTTCGGCGTGGTGCTCATCGTTATCTCTATCGCCTCAAACGGCGGCCCCGGCGGCGGCGCTCCTACCTTCGTAGAACTCTTCATCGCCTCGTACGCCGTGATGTTGGTAGGCCTCACCGCCATCGCTGGCTCCATCGCCACCACGGTGCTCACCACTCGGGCTCCCGGCATGAACATGCGCCGTGTGCCGCTGTTCTCGTGGTCAGCCCTCGTGAGCGCACTCGGCCTGCTGCTGGTGTTGCCGGTTGCCGCCGGCACGGTCATTTACCTCTATGTGAGCTATCGCTATAACAAGGTCCCGTTCGGCGGCAATACCGGAATGCTCGGTTACCTCGGCTTCACTCTCACGCAGCCCACTACGTTCTTGTTCGCCTTGCCGGCCATCGGCTTTGCCGCCGAAATGATTCCAGTCACGGCCCGTCGCCGCATGCCGATGCGCAACGTGTTGCTTGCCGGGGTTGCGCTCGTTGGGGTCGCCGTACTCGGTGGTATCACCCAGGTCAATCAGTCGCTGCCATGGTCGGGTTCGGGCCTCAACCTCGATGATCTCGGCACAAAGATCGCCGACCTCGTCAACTACCTCGTGTTCATCGGCCTTCCGCTCATCGGCCTGCTGGTCGTGCTGCTGCTTGCGCCACTGGCCTTCAAGGGCACCCGCCCGAAGATCACGGCCCCGTTTCTGTTTGGTTTCTTCGGCGTCTTGATGGTGTTCGTCGGCATGCTCGGTGCGCTGGTCAACGGCATTACCGACCTCGGCCTCAGTGGCACAGTGTTTGAAGAAGGCGTCAGCAACTACGTGCTGTACGGCGCAGTGATCGCTGGCATGGGCGCTGTTTCGTACTGGGGTCCCAAGCTCTGGGGCCGCCGTCTCAACGAAAAGGCGCTCATCCCACTCGCGCTGCTGGGCACACTCGCCGTGGTGCTCTCGTCGTTGCCGTACTACATCGCCGGCTTCGCCGATCAGCCTGCTGGCGCCGTCACCTTCGACTACGCAGGTCCGCACAACATTTGGAACGTCTTGGTCACCCTTGGCCACCTTGCCATGCTGCTCACGGTTCTGAGCTTCGGCGCCGTAGCGCTCAAGGGCTTCCGCAGCGGCCCCGCCGCCGGGGACGACCCATGGGATGCGCACACGCTTGAATGGGCCACCTCGTCACCAGCGCCCGCGAACAACTTCGCCGAGGTGCACTCGGTTGGGTCTGCCGAGCCACTACTCGACCTCAAAGACACCGGGAGGAACTCCTGATGCTCGCTCTTCCACCGTCCCCTGCGCCTGCCCCACGCCGTCAACTGTTTGTTGGCACGTCGCTGGCCGCGGCCTCAGGCGCAATGCTTGTCGGCGGAATGCTGGCCATGTGGCTGCGCTTCCGTAACGAGGCCATCGCTGCCACCGGGCACTGGGTGCCCGAAAAGATCACCATTCCTGGGGTGGCAAGCAACATGATGTTGCTTTCGTTCGTGGGTATCTGTGTGTTCGGTCAATGGGCCGTTTATGCCGCCCGCCGCGATGATAAACAGCACGTTGGTGTCGCTCTCGGGCTCACCGCATTGCTCGGCTTGGCCTTCGTCAACGCTCAAGTAGCGGTGTACGTGCAGATGGCTCTCCCCATCAACGACACCACCGGCAGCGCTTACGGAGTCATGTTTTACGCAGTTACCGGCACGATGATGGCGCTCATCATTGTGGGCATGGTCTTTTCGCTCGTCACCGCATTTCGTTATCTCGGTGGGCGCACCAACGATCGTGAGATCGTCACTGCCCACGCCATCTATTGGTACTTCATCGCAGTTGCGTTCAGCATGCTGTGGTTCGTGGTCTACGTCACAAAGTGAGCAGGTAAAGACAGATGTTCACCACAGGATCCAAACTGTTCATCGGCGCCAGTGTTATTGCGCTTGCCACCGCCATCATCCACGGCACCACGCAAGACAACAGCACGGTCGGCATCATTGGTCTCGTGTCGGCAACCCTCGCCTTGGTGTTCCTCGCGGGCATCAACCTTTGGGTGCGTGACAGCAATGTGGCGGCCGACGACGCTGCGGTTGCTGCAACTGCGGCGGCTTCTACAGCCACGCCTCCGGGCAGCATGTGGCCGCTCATTGCCGGTCTCGGTGCTGCGTTGCTTCCAGTAGGCCTTGTTGTCGGCAGGGTCATTACATGGATGTCAATCATCGTGCTCATCGTTGCAACTGTCGAGTGGATGGTTCAGTCATGGAGCGAGCGGGCCTCGGGCGACGCTGCGTACAACACCATGGTCCGCCGGCGCATCATGCACCCACTCGAGTTGCCCGTTCTTGGCGCAATCGGTCTGGGCATCATCATCTTTTCGTTCTCGCGCATCATGCTCTACCTCCCAGCCGTGGCTGGGGCCATCGCCTTCAGCGCCGTTTCCTCCATCGTGTTGTTGTTCGGTGCCCTGTTTGCGGCGAAGCGAAACGTTGGTCGTTCGCTCGTTGCAACCGTGTGCGCCATTGGCGCCGTGGGCATCATTGGTGCGGGCGTCACCAGTGCCATCGCTGGCAGCCGCGAGATCGTGAAGCACGAAGTGCCTTCGTTCGAAGAGAACACGTGCGGCATCGAAACAGACGGGGAATCCGATGACCACGCTTCTCGTGCAGTAGCAGCCAAGTCAAACTTGGCAGCCACCATCGTGCTCAGTGGCGGCAAGCTGCACGCCGAAGTCATCGGCGTTATCGGCGCTCAAGACACGGTTACTTTGGCTCGCTCAAAGTACTCGTACATTCGCTTTGAGAACCTCGACGCCGAACCTCGTCGCCTCGTTGCCGACTTTGGCACCGAAACGGTCGATGTCAATGGCACCGCGGTCGAGGAATCGTTCACGACCTGCACCCAGGCCGTCGGTCAAGGCGGGGCCCAATTCTTGGTTGTGCGACCAGTCCTACCATCCAATGCATCCGAAACACCGTTCACGTTGAATGTTCCCGGTGTTGAAGGCGGCGTGGTCACGGTGATTGTGCCATGAGCCACTCCTGTGCGACAAAGCCGCTTCAGAGCAACATGACTACCGTTAAAAATGTGCAGAATCAGTCGGGAGACTCGATGACATCCAATTCGACTCGGCGCCGTCGGTGGGCGATGCCGGTGGCTGCTGTTGCAGCATTCACCGTGCTCAGCGGTTGCGCCAAAGACGCTCCGCAGGACACATGGCAGCCCGCTGGTGAGAACGCTCGCAAGATCCACGACTTGCAGGTCTGGCCGTTCGGTATTGCCGGCATCGTGCTGCTCATCGTGTGCGCCGCAGTTGGGTACTCGGTGTTCAAGTTCCGCGATCGGGGTCAGGCCATCCCCAAGCAGAGCCACGGCAAGCCGTCGCTCGAAATAGCGCTCACGGTTTTGCCAGCGCTCATCCTCATCGGCATCGGTATCCCTACGGTTTCCACCCTGTTTGATCTCGCCAAGACCAGCGACACCGAATGTGTCGTCAACGTAACCGGTCAGCAGTGGTGGTGGGAATACGACTACCCCGCCCAAGCTGGCTGCGGCGGTATTGAAAAGCCAATCGTTACGAGCGGCCAGTTGGTCATTCCTGCTGGCCAGCATGTGTTGCTGCGCATCTCGAGCCGCGACGTGATCCACAGCTATTGGATCCCCAAGCTCAACGGAAAGCGCGATGCCGTGCCTGGTCGCGTGCAGACATTGCGCATGCAAGCCGATCAGCCCGGTATTTACTCCGGCCAGTGCACCGAGTTCTGTGGCCTCTCGCATGCATATATGCGTATGGAAGCGGTGTCGCTCGATGCCGCCGGTTTCAAGACTTGGGTGGATAACCAACTCAAGCCGTATACCGCTCCCACTGCCGACTCGAAATACAGCGAGGGTGAGGCGCTCTTCATCACCAACTGCACCCGTTGTCATCAGGTGAACGGCATTCTTGGCACCGATGGTAAAGAAGTGATTGCCCGCCCCGACAAGTACGTGTACCCGGGTGTTGCTCCCAACCTCACCAACTTAATGACCCGCACCACCTTTGCCGGTGCTGCATTCGATCTGCAGACCGAGGCCTGCAAGACCAGGCTCTGGAACACGCCACCCGCTCAGTTCACGGCTGCCTACCTCGAAGGCGTCACGCCACAGTGTCTCGACATAGTGCAGCTGCGCGAGTGGCTGCGTAATCCCACGACCAAAAAGCCGATGTATGCCGATCCAACGAAGCTGGCCACCACCGGTGGCATGTACCGCGGCATGCCGAACCTAGGACTCACCGAGGATCAAATTGACAAACTCGTCGCGTACCTCACCGAGCGGAAGTAACGGAGCAACGTAGATGGCCATTTCCGAACGAAACCCAGTTCCAGCACTCGCTGGAAGTGCCTCTGCGTATGTAACGCCGAGCACCTCTTTTGGGGTGTTCAAACGACCCGTACAGAGCACCGGTTGGCGCTCTTGGGTCTTCACTGTCGATCACAAAAAGCTCGGCATCATGTACGGCGTCGTGGCGATGATTTTCTTCATCATCGGTGGCGTCGAGGCCTTGCTCATTCGTCTGCAACTTGCAGCACCCAACAACAGGGTGCTCAGCGCTGGCGCTTACAACCAGATGTTTACGATGCATGCCACCACGATGGTGTTCTTGTTCGTGATGCCAATGGCAGCAGCGTTCGCCAACTATCTCGTGCCACTGCAGATCGGTGCACGCGACGTTGCCTTCCCTCGCCTCAACGCCTTCGGCTTTTGGTGCTTCCTCTTTGGTGGCATCTTCTTGAACACGTCGTGGTTCTTGGGTGGCGCTGCCGACTCCGGTTGGTTCGCATACGCACCGAATACAGCGTTGGCGTTCTCGCCAAGCCATGGCGTCGACTTCTGGGCACTGGGCTTGCAGATCACCGGTATTGCATCGCTCACCGGCGCCATCAACTTGATCGTCACCGTGCTGAACATGCGTGCACCGGGCATGAGCCTGATGAAGATGCCGATCTTCACGTGGATGGTGTTGGTCGTGCAGTTCCTGTTGCTCTTCGCAATTCCGGTCATCACTGTGGCGTTGTTCTTGCTCACCTTCCAGCGCAGCTTCGGTGCTGCGTTCTTCAGCGTCGAGAAGGGCGCCGATCCGTTGCTGTGGCAGCACTTGTTCTGGATCTTTGGTCACCCCGAGGTGTACATCTTGGTGCTCCCGTCATTCGGCATCGTCAGCGAAGTGCTGCCGGTGTTCTCGAAGAAGCCACTGTTCGGTTACAAGTTTGTGGTGTTCTCGGGTGCAGCCATTGGTTTCCTCGGCTGGGGCGTGTGGGCTCACCATATGTTCGCCAGCGGCCTCGGCCCTGTCAGCGTCGCCGTGTTCTCGGTGGCAACGATGGCGATTGCTCTGCCTACCGGCGTGAAGATCGTGAACTGGACCATGACCCTGTGGGGCGGCAAGTTGCGCTTCACCACGGCCATGTTGTTTGCGGTCGGACTCATTGTTGAGTTCACTATCGGCGGCCTCTCGGGCGTCACCCACGCCGTGGCGCCATCCGACACTCAGCAGACCGACACGTACTACATCGTTGCTCACTTCCACTACGTGCTCTTCGGTGGCGCAGTGTTCGGCCTCTTCGCCGGCTTCTACTACTGGTGGCCAAAGATCTTTGCAAAGATGCTCAACGAGCGCCTGGGCAAGTGGAACTTCTGGCTGATGGTGGTGGGTATGAACCTCACGTTCGGTCCAATGCACATTCTTGGTTTGCAGGGTCAGCCTCGCCGTATGCAGGTCTGGACCGCCTTCCGTGCTGGCGACGGTTTCTTCAACCTCGCGTTCTGGAACCGAGTTGCCAGCGTCGGATCGTTCGTGCTTGCCATTGGCGTGTTGATGTTCTTGATCAACGTGGTCTACACCCACCGCACCGCAGGCGTAGCTCCGGCAGACCCTTGGGACGCCCGCAGCCTTGAGTGGATGACCTCGAACCCTCCGGCCGAGCACAACTTCGATGCCATCCCAACGGTGCACGAACTCGACGAGTTCTTTCATCGTAAGTACGAAGAGAACGAAGCAACCGGTGAGATTCATCAGGTGTCCACGTACGAAGAGATCATGGCCGACGAGGCCACTCGCGCCGACAAGCACATTCACTTGCCGTCGCCGTCGTATTGGCCCATTATTTTGGCTCTTGGCTTGCCCCTGATTGCCTACGGCTTGATCTTTGCTCGACTGCTCGCAGTCTTCGGTGGCGTCATTATCTTGCTGGCAATGTTCGGCTGGTCGATGGAACCATCGGTAGCCGACGAATCCGATTATGACCCGCCAGTCGATGGTGGCCCCACGAAGGAGTTGGCGACCCTTGGCTGACGTAGCAGTTCACACGCCACCCGCAGATGGTCACGGCGACCACTCCCAGGGCCACACCACCAGCACCGGCTTGTCAAATAACAAGCTCGCGATGTGGATGTTCCTCGGCAGCGAATGCTTGCTGTTCGGCGGGCTCATCTCGACCTACATGCTGTACCGCGGACGCCACGAGGGTTCGCCAACACCGTCGCAGCTGTACAACATTCCACTGACCTCAGTCAGTTCGTTCGTGCTGCTGATGAGTTCGCTCACGATGGTGCTCGCCGTGTCGGCCGCGCAGCGTCGCGACGACCGCAACACCATGACCTGGCTCACGGTGACAGCGTTGCTTGGTGCCACGTTTGTTGGCGCTCAGGTGTTCGAGTTCACTGAGTTCGTTCGCGAGGGCCTCGGGTTCACCACCAACTTGTTTGGTTCGAGCTTCTTCACCCTCACGGGCTTCCACGGTGTTCACGTCACCGTCGGCATCATCATGTTGATGGCGCTTGTGGGCATGGTGAGCCGCAGCCGTATTCCGGGCGACAAAGCCGAAGTGGTCGAGATGATCGGTCTGTATTGGCACTTCGTCGACATCGTGTGGATCATCATTTTCACCCTCGTCTACCTGATTCCTTCGTGAGGTCCTGAGCATGAGCATTCAACACGCAACCGAAGTCGCCGATACCCACGATGCCCATGAGGGTCATGCTCACGACGATGGCGCACACGGGCACGGCCTGACCGACATGGGATACGTGAAGGTGGCGCTAGTTCTTGCGTTGCTCACCGCTCTCGAAGTAGCCCTGACCTATGTCGATGTTGGTTCGCTGTTTATGCCGTTGCTGCTGCTCTTGATGGTCGTTAAGTTCGTCACGGTCGTCAGCTTCTTCATGCACCTGCGGTTCGACAACAAGATCTTTTCTTGGTTGTTCTACACAGGTCTGTTTCTTGCAGTGGGTGTCTATCTCGCTGCGCTCTGCACATTCCAGTTCTTCGCCGGCAACTAAGCCGTAAGGGGGCCAATATGTTGGCCACGTTCGATATCACCGCCAATCCTTGGGCCTTTCAACTTCACCTTGAAGTCTGGGCGTTGTTCGCCTTTCTGATCGGTGCATGGTTCTACTCGGTACGCGTCATTGGGCCTCGCGCTGTAGAGCCCGGTGGTGTCGTTGTCACCACTCGGCAAAAGTGGTTCTTTGTGCTCACCATGGTCATGTTGTGGGGCGCCAGCGATTGGCCAGTCCACGACATCAGCGAGCAGTACCTCTATTCAGCACACATGTTGCAGCACATGATCTTGGCGTACTTCTTGCCGCCGTTGGCGTTGCTCTCAATGCCCGAGTGGCTGCTGCGGCTCATCGTGGGCCAGGCCAGCGGCTACAGATTCGTTCGGTTCATGTCGAAGCCAGCGGTCGCAGGCGTGCTGTTCAATCTCACCGTGATGATCACTCACATCCCCGGGGTCGTGAACACCTCGAGTCGGATCGGCGTGCTGCACTACTCGATTCACTTTTTGCTGGTGATGTCGGCTCTGCTGATGTGGATGCCGGTGCTCGGTCCGTTCAAAGAACTGCACATCAGTTACCCCGCACGAATGGGTTACTTGTTCTTGCAGAGCATCGTGCCCACGGTTCCCGCCGGTTGGCTCACGTTTGCCGAGGGCCCGGTGTACAAGCACTACAACGTTCCAGTGCGCGTGTGGGGTCTCACGGTGGCCAACGATCAGCAGATCGCTGGGGCAATCATGAAAGTCGGCGGCTCGTTCTACCTGTGGGGCGTCATCATCTACATGTACTTCGGTCCGTACAAAGACGGCGCCAACCTCGACTCGAGCTATATCCGCAAGAGCGACGACGACGATGTGCTCACCTACGAGCAAGTGACAAGTGCGTTCGACAAGATGCCACCAGCGCCCGAACCCGAGCGGTCGAGCTAGCTCACTCCCAGCGGAACAAGCGGGTGGCCGCTGCGGGTGCCACCACGGCCCAACCGGCCAGAATCAACCACGCCGACGTTGATGCGCTATCTGACTGCGTGAGGGCATTGCGCAGTACTTGCGACAAGGCGCCCGAAGGTAACGCCTTGGCAACCGACGACAGGCCACCCGGAAGCTTCGAGAACGGGATCACCATTCCGCCGAGCAACAACAGCACTAAGTAGAGGCCGTTCTGCGCTGCCAGGTTGATTTCGCCACGAAGCCGACCGGCCAGACACAAGCCGATCCCGGCGAAGGCCATTGTGCCCACAACGACACCGGCAAGGGCGCCGAGCCACTGCGGCGATGCCGGCCGCCAGCCGAGCGCATATGCGACGGGAATGAGCACTGCGAACTGCACCAGTTCGACCATCACTACCGAAAGAATCTTGGCGACGATGAGACGGCCTCGGCCAAGTGGCGTGGTGCCGAGGCGTTTGAGCACCTTGTACGAACGCTCGAATCCGGTGCCGATGCCAAGGCTCACCATGGCCGCCGACATCACTGCCAACGCCAGCACGCCTGGCGCTAGAAAATCGATGGGGTCGGTGGTGCCGGTGGGCAAGATATCGACCAAGCTGAAAAATACCAGCAGCATGACCGGGATACCGAGAGTGAGCAACAACTGCTCGCTGTTGCGCATCGTGGCTTGTAGCTCGGCGCGAAGTTGGGCTTTGAGCATGCTCATAAGGCGCCGCCCGTAAGGCGAAGGAACACATCTTCAAGTCGTTGGCGGCCGGCGCGCAGGTCGGCCAGTGGTTCGTTGTGCTGGGCGAGCCACGTGGTGAGTGCACCAACGTGTTGGGCATCGCCGTCGATGACGAACTCGCCATCGCCAAGGGCTCGAACTGGTAGGCCAAGGGCCGTGGACAACTCAGCAAGCGCCAAGGTAGGAGAGGTACGAAAGCGGATTTCGTCGTGGCCGCTGCGTAGGTCGTCGAGCGTGCCATCGGCGATGATTCGGCCGCGATCGAAAATGACCACATGATCGGCAACGCGCTCGGCCTCGTCGAGTTCGTGAGTGGCCAACACGACAGCGCAACCTTGATCTGCGAGCTCGCGCACGATGCCGCGAATGAGCTGACGGCCAGTGATGTCGACGCCCGATGTGGGCTCATCGAGAAACGCCACGTCGGGCCGGGCCGCCAACGCGAGAGCCAGCGACAACCGTTGTTTTTCTCCGCCCGACAGCCGGCGATAGCTCGAGCGGATGCGCTCGTCGAGGCCCACAGATTCGAGCAACGCCGATGGGTTCACGCCCTTGCCATAGAGATCGCAGTACAACCGGGCGATGTCGCCGACGCGAGCGCCAAGCGACACGCCGCCCTCCTGCAACATCACGCCCATGCGTTTGCTGAGCTTGGTCTGCTCGGTCTGCGGGTTCATGCCCAGCACTGTGGTGCTGCCCGATGTAGCGCTGCGATAGCCCTCGCACACTTCGATGGTGCTGGTTTTGCCTGCACCGTTTGGCCCGAGCACCGCAGTGACAGCACCGGCTTCGGCACAAAAACTCACGTGGTCCACAGCGACAAGGTCGCCGTATCGCACCACAAGATCGTCAACTTCAACTGCTGGCACAACGCGACCCTAATGGGGGCTGCGCGTTCACGCTCATCTGACCGATGTAACTCATCTGACGGGTGCCCTGCTGCGCCGCTAACCTGCGCACGTGATCGATGTTCGCCTCCTCCGTACCGATCCCGATGGCGTGCGCCTCGCGCTTGCTCGTCGGGGGCAGCCCGAACTTCTTGTGCAGCTCGACAAGGCGGCGCTTCTCGATGCGCGCCTACGCGATATCACCGCCGAGCGCGACGAACATCGGCGCCAAGTGAACGACCTCAGCAAAGCAACTGGGCTTGCGCGCAAAGCAGGCGATGCGCAGGCGGCCGAGGCTGCCATGGCCACAAGCCGCCAGCTTGGCGAGAGCGAGCGCGGCCTTGCCGCCGAGAGCGACGAGTTGTCGTCGGCGTTGCACGATGTGCTGTTGCGCATCACAAACATGCCGCACGCTGCCGCCCCTGATGGTGCTGGCGAGCACGACAATCCCGTGGTCAAAGGGCCCGTCAATATGCCCGCTTCGTTCCCTGAGCATCAGCGTGTGCCGCACTGGGAAACAGCAACGGCGTTGGGCATTCTCGATAACGAACGCGGCACCAAGATCAGCGGTGCGATGTTTACGCTGCAACGCGGTTTGGGCGCCACGATGGCGCGAGCGTTGTGCCAATTGGCGCTCGATCGCAACTCCGATGCGTTCGAAGAGATTCGCCCGCCAACCCTTGTTTCCACCGCAACGCTCACTGCTACCGGTCATCTCCCCAAGTTCGCCGACGATGCGTTTGCCATCGAACGCGACGGTCTGTGGGCAATTCCAACAGCCGAGGTGCCGCTTACATCGCTCTATGCCGGCGAGATCCTTGATGAGACGGCGCTACCGGCGCGGGTGATGGCGCACACGTCGTGTTTCCGTCGCGAGGCTGGCTCGGCCGGTCGCGATACCCGCGGCATGTTACGTACGCACGAGTTCGACAAGGTTGAGATTCTTGCAATCGCTCATCCCGATCAAGCCGCCGCAATGCTCGACGAACTCGTCGCTCGTTGCGAAGGCACCATTGCTGCGTTGGGCCTGCCATACCGAATCATCGAGATCTGCACCGGCGATCTTGGCCAAAGCCACCACCGCTCGTTCGACATCGAGGTCTACGCGCCAGGTTGCGATCGTTGGCTCGAGGTCAGCTCGGTCAGCTGGTTCAGCGATTACCAAGCGCGCCGTGCCGATATTCGTTTCCGCCGCACGGGTCAAAAGGGAACCGAGATTGCTCACACCCTCAACGGGTCGGCCTTGGCGGGTCCGCGTGTGTGGGCCGCGATAATCGAGAACTACCGTCAAGCCGACGGCAGTGTCATCGGGCCCGAGGCGCTGCGGCCGTACATGCGTGGCGTCACCGTCATTCCGGCAAAGTGATCGCTACAGCATGAACAAGTCGGTGCGCGATCGCAG
>CAMASN010000034.1 GCA_945861025.1 Ferrithrix thermotolerans DSM 19514 | reverse complement strand
GCCAACAGTTCGTCGTATTCGTCGACGGCGGTGAACTGCGGGAACATTGTCTTGATGCTGTCGGGTGCGTGAAACAGAAAGCCTGCATCGGCTTCTGTCAGCATGGCGGTGTCGTTGAACGAGTCGCCAGCGGCGATGACGCGATAGTTCAAACCGTGCAGGGCGCGTACGGCCTCACGTTTTTGGTCGGGAAGGCGAAGTTTGTAATCGACGATCTGATCGTTCTCGACCACGAGTCGGTGGCAGATCAAGGTGGGGAATCCCAACTGGCGCATGAGTGGCTGGCCAAACTGCTCGAACGTGTCGGAGAGCAGCAAGACCTGAGTCATCGAGCGAAGTGTGTCGAGGAACTTGCGTGCGCCTTCGAGTGGCGACAACGTGGAGATCACGTCGGCAATGGTTGACATCGTGAGGCCATGCTCGCTGAGCAATTGCAGGCGGCCACGCATGAGCACGTCGTAGTCGGGTTCGTCGCGCGTGGTGCGGCGCAACGCTTCGATACCGGTGCGCTCAGCGACCGCGATCCAGATCTCAGGGACGAGCACGCCCTCAAGATCGAGGGTCACGATGGATTGTTGAGGGGTCGAGAGTGCGCTCACAGTTGCACATTGTTCACGATGGGCGCGCCTTGATGCGAAAGCAACGACAATCTGCGCTCAGAGAGCCACTGCTACCGCATGCGCCGAATGCATCGCACCTTCGATGTAGCCGACCTCGCCAGCGTCGCCAACCACGTGCACAACAAGGCCTGCGTCGCGAAGATGGTCGGCAAGGCTGGTGTCGCTGCGCACCTCGCTGGCGATGATGACATCGGTTGCGGTAACCGAGATCACATCGCCCGTCGCCGTGCCGTCGGCAGTGTGAACCTGGTACAGCACGTGGGTTGCAGTGATCTCAGTGACCTGTGCGTTGCGCACCAATGTGACCCCGTGGTTCGAGGTCTTGAGCACCGCAGTCCACCGGCGCGGCATTGCCATGGGCAATCCAAAATGCGGTCCCTGCTCGAGCACCGTGACTGTGCGGTCGCGCTCGGCAAGAAACTCGGCGAGCTCAAGACCAACAAGGCCTCCGCCCACGATGACGATGTGCTTGCCCACGGGCATCCAGCGGCGTGACAACGATCGGATGGTGTCGGCGCTCTTGGTGAGTCGCAGTGTGCGTCCGACGGCGAGTGCGGCTCGGTTGAGGAGCGACTGTTTTCCGCCGGCACTGTCGTCGGTGTCGCCGATAATGAGGGCGCGCATCTCGTCGCCCGATCGCACGTGGTCGAGGTCGCCGCCCAGCACAGCGAGCCGATCACGTTTGGCTCCCGTTGCAACCACCACAATGTCGGGCTGCATTCTCGTGATCGATTCGACGGTGGCGGTATGCCCGAGCTTGATGTCGACGCCGTTCTGGCGAACTTCGTGGCAGAGCCAATCGACCAACATCTCGTTCGCTGGCGTGGTGAGTTGGCTGAACCACATCGTTCCGCCGAGCCGATCACCGCGCTCGAGCAGGGTGACGCGATGGCCGCGCTGCGAAGCAATGCGCGCTGCTTCGAGGCCGCCCGGACCGCCCCCAATAACGACGACATGAACGGGCCTTGCGGTGAGTGCAATCTGTTGGGTTGCAGCGATCTCATGGCCAAGCGCAGGGTTCACCGCGCATCGGGGTGGTGCGTCGAAGAAGTTCTGCTCGACGCATACGTAACAGTTGATGCACGGGCGAATCGATGCGCGCTTGCCCTCGGCGAGTTTGTTGACGAGTTCGGAATCGGCGAGCTGCTGACGGCCGAGAGACACGAAGTCGCACTCGCCAGCAGCAAGCATTTCTTCGGCGATCTCAGGCAACAGTCGGCCAACAGCAATCACTGGAATTCGCACAGCGCGTTTCACGGTGGCCGCCATCTCGCGGTATTGGCCAACCTCGGCCGGAAGTGGGCCAAGGGTGAAGTCGCGAAACGGATTCACGGCGTTGGCCGATACATGAATGGCGTCGGCCCCAGCCGCCTCGGCGAGGCGGGCCGTGGCCGCGGTTTCTTCGGGAGTGATACCGCCGGGAATTCCGTATTCGCAGCCGTTGAGGCGCACGATGATGGGGAAGTCGACGCCGACCCGTGCACGAACAGAGCGAATCACTTCGACAAGTAAGCGCGAGCGGCCATAAAGGTCGCCGCCGTACTCGTCGGTGCGCAAGTTGTAGGCCGACGACAAGAAGGTGGAGATCAAGTATCCGTGCGCGCCGTGAATCTCGACGGCATCGCAGCCGGCTGATTGCACACGCGCCGCAGCGTCGGCGAACTGTTCGGCGACCCACACCAAATCGTCGGCGGTAGCTGACTTGTAGGTAGCGGGCTTACCCTGCGTTGCCGTGGCGAGGCGCATGAGCTCGTCGATGGGATTGTCGGCGAGCGCGCTCAGATCCATGCGATCTGGTGGAGGGTTTGGCACGAGCTGCGGCCGTCCATCGGCCGAGTCGACACTGGCGGTTTTGCCGTGGTGGCACAGCTGCACACAGACTCGCCCGCCAGCAGCGTGAACGCCATCGGCAAGCGCCGTCAGACCTGGAATGAAACGGTCGTCGCTCAGCCCGGGCTGCTTGCGAGAGGTGGCTCCGAGGGGCCACGAGACCGCTGAGGCCCCAGTAATTACCAATGAGCACCCACCGGCGGCTCGAGCCGAATAGTGCTCGACCTCGGTCACCGTGATGGCACCCTCATCGCAATGGTTCATGTCCATCGCAGGCAGGATCACCCGGTTGGGCAGAGTCATCGATCCGATCGATGCGGGGCTCAACATGGTGCGAAAGTCGGTCACGAATCCGACGTTACGTCAGATCGCACTTGGACGAGGTTGTCAGGCGTTACGGATGTAAGAGTGTGGGCCATGGGGATTACATTTGATGAGGCAATGGGGCAGACAACCGCGGCTGGCGGCCAGTTTGAGATCGGCGATGCGCTGATTAACGGCTCGATGCAGCGGGTGTTTGTGAACGCCCCATCGAACCTCACAGCGTTCTATGCGTCGGCGCCTGCCGAGTCCACGTTCTTGGTCTACGAAGACGAGAACTACACGTTCGGTCAGGTTCGCGAGACAAGCGCTGCGCTTGGAGCGGCCCTGTTTGAGCGTTACGGAGTGCGCAAGGGAGATTGCGTTGCGGTTGCGATGCGCAACTTTCCCGAGTGGGTGATTGCGTTTGCCGCGATCACTTCAATCGGCGCCATCTCGGTGTCGATGAACTCGTGGTGGACTGAAGACGAAATGGACTTCGCTCTCGAAGATTGCGGTGCCAAGGTGCTCATCGCCGACGACATCCGCATTGATCGCTCGTTGTCGTCGTGCGTCCGGTTGGGCACGCGAATCATCGGCGTTCGCCTCGACACGGTTCCCGCTGGCGTCGACACATGGAACGACGTCGTCATTGCCGGCACGCCGATGCCGCAGGTCGACATTGGTCCGCACGACGACGCCACTATTTTGTACACATCGGGCACCACCGGGCGGCCAAAGGGTGCGGTGTCTACGCATGGCGCGATCATTCAAGCGATGATGGCGTTCTCGTGTCGTGCCGCTGCCGAGCGCTTGCGCCAACCATCTGAGCCGCTCACGCATCCGCCCGCGTTCATCTTGATTGTGCCGCTGTTCCATGTCACCGGTTGCGTGCCCGTGATGCTCGGCTGCTTCGCCGGCGGCGTGAAGCTAGTCATCATGTACAAGTGGGATGCCGACAAGGCGCTCGAGTTGATCGAGCGTGAGCACGTCACGAACTTTGTGGGCGTGCCAACCCAGAGTTGGGATCTCGTGCACTCACCACGTTTTAGCGAGTTTGATACATCGAGTCTGCGCGACATCGGTGGCGGTGGAGCACCTGCGCCACCAGCATTGGTCGAGAAGGTCTCGAGCAGCTTCGCCAAGGGCAAGCCCACCATCGGCTACGGCATGACCGAGACCAATGCGTATGGCCCAGGCAACCGTGGCCAGGATTACGTGAATAAGCCCACCAGTTCAGGTCGCGTTGTCCCGATCATGACCATTGGCGTTCGCGATCCCGAGGGCAATGCGCTGTCAGTGGGCGAGCGCGGCGAGATCTGGTTCAAAGGCCCGAACCTCATTCGCGGTTACTGGAATCGCCCAGAGGCAACAGCCGAGACAATCGTCGACGGTTGGCTGCGGTCGGGCGACCTTGGTCATCTCGACGACGAGGGATTCATTTACGTTGAAGACCGCGTGAAGGACATGATTCTGCGTGCTGGTGAAAATGTGTATTGCGCCGAGGTTGAGGCCGCTGTCTACGATCACGACAGCGTGCACGAGGCGGCAGTGTTTGGTATTCCACACGAACGTCTTGGCGAAGAGGTAGCGGTAGCTATTTTGGTCAAGGCTGGCGCACAACTCACGGCACAAGAGATTCGCGATCACGTTGCGGTGCGTTTGGCCTCGTTCAAGGTGCCAGCACACGTGGTCTTCTTCACCGAGGCGCTGCCGCGTAACGCGTCGGGCAAGATCCTCAAGCGCGAGTTGCAGCGTCAAATCGCCGACACTAAGTAGTTGCACATGCAACTACAGCTGTAGCAGGGCGTTCTCGACCAGTTCGGTCAGCGCCGGATGAATGTAGATCTGCTCACGCGCCATCTGGTCGACAGTTTGCCCAAACTTCATTCCCTGAATGAGCTGCTGAATCAAGATGCTCGACTGCGGCCCAATGATGTGAGCGCCCAGTAACTGACGCGTGTTGGGGTCGGCGATGAGCTTGCAGAAGTGGTCGGTGTCTTCCATCGCCCACCCATATGCGACGTCGGCATAACGCTGCACGGCGGTGATGTAAGGCAGGCCGGCGGCGCGCAGCGACTGTTCGGTTTCGCCTACTGAGGCCACCTGCGGATCTGCGAATACGGCGTGGGGGATAGGCCACAGGTCGGCGGTGCGCATGGTGTCGGGATGGATGATGTTGTGCGCCACCGCGCGGCATTCGGCGTTGGCTACATGCTTGAGCTGATTCGGATTGGTGACGTCGCCAAGGGCCCACACACCGGGCACGTTTGTGCGCAGATACTCGTCGGTGATGATGAAGCCGTCTTCGTCGAGCTCAACGCCGGCTGATCCGAGGTCCATCAGATCGCCATTGGGGGTGCGACCGATTGCGACGAGTAGTGCATCGCCGGTGATGTGATGAGTGTGGCCATCGGTTTTGACCTTCACGGTGATTTCGCCATTGGCCTGATCGACGCGGCCGATGTGGGTGTGAGTGCGTACATCGAATCGCTTGCTGTAGAGCTCGGTGAAACGTTCGCTGACGGCCTCGTCTTCGCGGGCCAACAAGCGCCCACTGCGAATGATCATGGTGATGCGACTGCCCATCGCTGCGAACACATGCGCCATCTCGGTCGCAATGTAGCCGCCACCAAAAATGATGAGGTGCTCGGGCACCGACTCGATGCGCATGATGGTGTCGCTTGTGTGGAAATCGACAGCATCGAGTCCGTCAATATGTGGCAGCGTTGGCCGTGCTCCGGCGGCCACCACGATGTGCTTGGCTGTGATCTGCTCGCCGTTGACCTCGATCACCTTGGGTGCCACGAAGGTGCCCTCGCCGGTGAACACGCGCACATTGTCGAGCGACTCGCGATACGCCTTACCGCTAGGGGGGATCGAATCGATGCGACCGAAAACGCGGTTCACGATGTCGGGCCAACGCACCTGGTTCACGGTGGCATCAATGCCGAACTTTGACGCATTTTGGATGTGTGACACCACATCGGCGGTGTACACCAACATCTTTGTTGGGATGCAGCCGCGGTTCAGACAGGTGCCACCGAAAACATCCTTCTCGACGATGGCGACGCGCAGGTTGTCCCACTCGGGAGTGAGCAAGCTGTTGCCCGATCCCGTGCCAATGATGATGACGTCAAACTCTGTGGACGAATGCTGCTGCATCCGATTGACCCTAGGGCTTGTCTTTGCCGACGACCCACATTGCGAAGAACTGGCTGCCGCCGCCATAGGCGTGACCGAATGCTTTACGCACGCTGTCGACCTGATGCTCGCCGGCAATACCCATCACTTGCATTGCGGCCTCGCCGAAGCGCAGCATGCCGCTGGCGCCGATGGGGTTCGTTGACAACACACCGCCGCTGCAGTTCACCGGTAAACGACCGGTCATCTCGGTGACGCCGTCTTCAACGAAGCGCCAGCCGTGATCCTTGGGGGCAAAGCCGAGGCTCTCGAGCCACATTGGTTCGAACCAGGCGAACGGGACGTACATCTCGACAGCATCGATTTCGTCGATTGGTGAGGTGATGCCAGCCTTACGCCACAGGTCGTTGGCACAGTCTTCGCTGGCCTTGGGACTCACCTGATTGCGACCGGCAAATGAGGTTGGCTCGCTGCGCATTGCGGTGGCGTGAACCCATGCCTTGGGGCCGTCGTGGGCATCGGCGACATCTTCGCTGGCGAGCACCAATGCCATTGCGCCGTCGCTGCTTGGGCAGGTCTCGACCATGCGCACTGGATCCCACAACATCGGGCTGGCCATCGCCTTTTCGAGTGTCCAATCGGGCTCGTGCAGATGCGCGTATGGGTTGCGGCACGCGTTGGTGCGGTCTTTCACGGCCACCATGCAACCAATGTGCGCTGGTGCGCCGCTGCGCTTGATGTACGAGCGGATGATTGGCGAGAAGTAGCCGCCGGCACCTGCGTGCACAGGCATACCGAATGGCATTGGCACCGACAGCGCCCACATAGCGTTGCCGTCGCTCTGCTTTTCGAAGCCAACGGTGAGTACACGCTTGTGCACGCCCGACATCACATGCTGTGCGGCAACGATTGCGGTGGAGCCGCCAACGCTGCCTGCGGTGTGCACGCGGAACACGGGCTTACCGGCCGCTGCGAGTGAGTCGACGAGCCACAACTCGGGCATCATCACACCCTCGAGCATGTCTGGGGCCTTGCCGATAACGATCGCGTCGATGTCGGCCATCGTGAGCTGAGCCGACTCGAGCGCACGATCTACAGCTTCACGGACGAGGCCCGCAATAGAGACGTCGGCCCGGCACGAAGTGTGCTGGGTCTGCCCAACGCCGATGACAGCACAACGCTCAGCCATCACTCACCTTCCAATACACACACGAGGTTTTGTTGCATCCATGGACCCGATGACGCATGCCCGATGGCGCGGTCGGCGGTGCCGTTCATGACGCGGGTCGCTGCTTCGGCGAAGCGGGCGAGACCAGCGGACATCATTGGGTTCGCGCAGAGCGCGCCACCACTTGGGTTGATCGTTGTTGACTCGCTGAGCCCGAGTGCAGTGGTGAGCAAGAGCTCTTGGTGGCTGTACGGCGCATGCAGTTCGGCAACATCGATTTTGTCGTTGCCGACGCCGGCCTTGTGGGCCGCAAGCGCGGCCGATGGCAAGGTGGTCATCGACCGGTTACCAAGGTTCTGCGACTCGATGCGGTGATCGATGCCTCGGATCCATGCTGGGCGGGCGACGAGGCTGCGGGCCCTATCGCCGGCAGCGATGATCACCGCGGTTACGCCATCGGCGTGGGCAGGGCAATCAAGTTCTCGTAACGGATCAGCCACCAACTGTGCCGCCATCAAGGCCTCGATCGAATGGTCACCACTGCGTAGTGCCTTGGGGTTGGTGAGTGCATTGCGGTGGTTGCGCTGAGCAACTTCGGCCATGGCTCGTTCGGTTACAACGCCCGACTCGAGACACGCACGCGCTTGCATTGCAGCGATAGAGCGATCGTCGGGCCACAACGGTCCAACGACATACGGATCGAGTTGCAATGTAAGGATGCGGTTGATGTCGCCGCTGCTGCTGCGCCCGTTGCCGAACACCAACGCCGTATCGATCTCGCCGGTCTGAATCTTCAGCCACGCCTCGTAGAGAGCGAAGGCTCCGTCGGCCTCGACATGGCTTTCGATGATCGGCGGCCATGCTCCGAGTGCGTCGACAGCCGACACGAAACTGAACGGCTGACCGGTCATGTAGTCGCAACTGCCGTGGCACCAAAAACCGATGTCGGTTTTGGTCATCGAGGCGTTAGCGAGTACTTGTTGAATCACCGGAATCAACATCTCGACAGGAGTCGAGGTAGTGGTTGAAGTGTTGTCGGCCTGTGCCGACGCGATGATGGCTACTTCACGCATGACTGATCTCCCGGCTCACAAGTGACCCGCGTAGGAATCGAATGGGGCATCGGGTTCGCCGGTTGGGCGGAAGTGCATCACGTTCTCTAGTGATGGCTGCCACTCTTCGCGAGGCCTCCACACTGGCTCGACGCGCATGCCCATGCGCACGTCGGCTGCATCGACTTCTTGGATGAGGTGTTGCATGCCCATGTCGGCGCCATCGAGAAGAATCGTGGCCGAGACATAGGGGATCTTGATGGTCTGGCCAAGGAACGGCACGTTGACCACACAGAAGGTGGTGATGGTGCCGCGCTGGCTCACTTCTACGTCTTCGCCAAGCAACGCGCCGCACTTTGCGCACGTTCCGTTTCGGGGAGGCATGTAGACCAGTTCGCACACGGGGCAACGCTTGCCAACGAAGCGACCCTCCATGAGTCCGAGCAGATGGCTGCTCACGCGGGGTCCGGCCGAGTACTGATACTTGATGCCGATGGGTGTGCGAATGCGCAGAACGTCGTCGCTCATGCTGGGCTCCCTGAGGTGAGGTCGAAGCACACGATGTCGGTGATGCTGCCGGAAGGTTCGTCGGCCCAGCGAGCGGTCACGCGCATGCCGGTTTTGATTGCGTCGGCTCTTCCTGCGTCGACTGCGTGCAACACATTTGTGTCGGCGCCATCAAGCGAAATCAACGCCCATGCGAATGGGTGCTGCAACGTGTTGCCTTCTACTGGAGCGGGCTGCCACGACCACGTGACGATGGTGCCCGTAGATGCCACGTCGGCCCACTCGGTGAGATGCTCGCCAGTGATCGGATCGAACTCGGCGGGCGGTACGTGCACACGTCCGTCGCTTCCTTTGGTGCCCTCGATGCGCTGATCGCGCAGGCCTGTGAGGAAGCGGCTCAGGATCGGGCCGACCGTGCGCTTGTATGGATAGGAAAGCTCGAGTGGCGCCGTGAAGGAGCCATCGGCGGCAATGGAGTATTCGGAGGTTCCACCGGACATGGAGATCGTTCTATCAGGTTTCTGACGCGTCGTCAGATACGAGCGCGAGATCCTGAGCGTTGTTTGTTTCGTTCGCTTCGCAGACACCAACACGCGTAGGGTCGGGCCATGACTTCAGAACATGTCTCCGTCGAACGCCGCGATTCGGTGCTGGTTGTGCACCTTGATGACGGCAAGGCCAACGCGCTGTCGTCGTCGATGATTAGCGCTATCGGCGCGGCGCTCGATCAGGCCGAAGCCGACGACTCAATCGGTGCGGTGGTGTTGCACGGACGCGAGGGCAAGTTCTGTGCCGGCTTCGACCTTTCGGTGATGCGCGGTGGCGACATCTCGGCGATGGCCAACCTGGTGTGCGACGGTGGTGAACTCGTGAGTCGTCTCTACGGTTCGTCCATCCCGGTGGTCGCCGCGTGCACCGGTCACGCATTGGCGGCTGGTGCGCTGTTGTTGCTCGGATGCGACGTGCGCATCGGCGCCGATGTCGATTGCAAGATCGGCCTCAACGAAGTTGCTATCGGTATGGTGCTGCCCGACTGGGCGTTCAACATTGCGGTCGAGCGTTTGAGCCGCCGCCACCTGCAGTTGGCAGTAGCCACAGCGCGAGTCACCGATGCTCGTGGCGCTGTCGATGTTGGGTATCTCGACGAGGTTGCTCCAGTCGATGCCGTGCTCGATGTCGCTGTTGCTCGCGCTACCGAGCTGGCTGCGCTCAACGGCCGGGCATACGCAGGCACCGTGCGGGCGCTGCGTGGCGAGCTGCTTGCCGAGATGGGCACGCAGATTGCGTCCGATCGGGCGACGGGTCGCGTGCCCACCGTCTGAGTTCTGGTTTGACCGTTTTCGGGTCGGCGTTGTCAATCGAACACTTGTTCTATAGAATTGCCCCCGCTCGTCTTCCCCGAGTAACTCGATGGGTTCGCCCATCCTCACGTAGGTGAGCGTTGCGTTCAGGGGGTGATGGTGGTGTCGATAGTCGATCAGGTGGTAGCGCTCGAGGCGCTCGACATCTCGCTGTTGCACAGCGACCAGGTGAATGCGGCCTTGGCGTCGCTGACTCACGTTCGGTCATGGCTCGATGCGCGCCAAGCAGTGCTTGTTCGCCGGTTGCAAGCGCTCGCTGCCGATTGTCCGTCTCTGTTGCCCGAAGCCGATATCGCGGCTGCGCTGCGTGGCACCCGTGGCGATGCCGATCGAGCGATCGGTCGGTCGCAGGCGTTGGGCGCTGTGCCTGCTGTCGAGGGTGCGCTGGCAGCTGGTCAGGTCTCTGTTGCGCATGTCGATGTCCTCGGTCGGGCGTTCAAGCACCTCACCGAGCAGCAGCGTGCTCAGTTGGCTTCGCAGGGTGCACGCCTTGCCGAGATCGCGTCACGGTCTACGCCCGAACAATTCGCGCGGGTGTTGCGCACAGAGTTGGCTCGGCTCAATGCGCACTCAGGCGAAGACCGCTTGGTGCAGCAGCGGCGTGACATCGGTGTGCGGTGGTGGGTCAACCCAGAAAGCGGCATGTGGTGTCTGCGCGGCGAGTTCGACCCAGATACGGGCATCAGGTTGCAGGGCCGTCTCGAGAACTTGGTCGAGACCATGTTTCATGCAGCGGTGCCCGACGATTGCCCTACTGGCGACCACAAGCAAGATCACCTCCGAGCTTTGGCCTTGGCGCACCTCATTTCGGGCGGCGGTTCTGGGGAGCGCTCCATTGATGAGCCTGACAATCGGTTCGAGGTGTCCGTCGTAATCGATCTCGAAACCTTGATGCACGGTGTGCACGAGCAATCGCATATTGATGTTGGCAGTGCAGCCGAGTTGCCGGTCGAGTCGTATCGGCGGATGGCGTGTATGGCGGCCATCATTCCGGTGGTGCTCAACAGCAATGGGGTGGTTGTAGATCTTGGGCGATCCGTGCGGGTGGCCAACAAGGCGCAGCGTCGGGCGTTGCGAGCGATGTATCCCACCTGTGCAATGCCTGGGTGCTCGGTTCGGTCGAAACATTGCGAGCCGCATCACATCGCATGGTGGCGCCATAACGGCACCACCGATCTACACAACCTGTTGCCGTTGTGCTCGCGGCACCATCACAGCGTGCACGAGGGTGGGGTCGCGGTGGTCATGGCCCCCGACCGCTCGCTCACGATCACCTACCCCGATGGGCGGGTTCGAAACACCGGGCCTCCCGCGGTGACGAGGGTTGCGTGATGCGCGGGCGTTGGTCAGCGCGGCGTTGGTCAGAGCGAAGGCGCGGCGGCTTCTCGAGCCAGTATGTGGGCGCTGGGTCGCACGTTTCGGTCGATGTCTATGACGCCGAACGAAACATCGAACCCGTGCAGCCACTCGTAGTTGTCGATGGCGGTCCAATGGAAGAAACCGCGTACGTCCACGCCGCGGGCGATGGCGTCGTTGGTTACTCGCAGGCCGCGCTCGAGATACGCGGCGCGCACCGTGTCGTCGTTGGTTCCAATGCCGTACTCGGCTACCAGCAGGGGGGTGCTGGGCACCATGTCGTGCAGGCGATCGAGCACCAGTCCCAGGCCATCGGCCCAGATTCCGTAGCCCAGCGGCGACACCGGAGCATCGGGTGGGTGAACGGTGTAGTGCCCGTCGGCCACGCCGACGGTCGAGTAGTACGACAGGCCAATCAGATCAAACACGCCCGCCAGATCAGGGCGGTGCATTGGGTCGCGGCCGGGCACGCGCAAGATGCCATCTCGGTGCAGGCCAAGGCCAGCGTTCCAGTGCACATCGTCGAACTTCGCTGCCAGGGCAAGGGTTTCGGGCTTGTCGTCGTGGGGTACCACGGTCGAGAGTCCAAAGATCGACGCAACGGGTGCGCCGGTTTGCCTCAGGCGCTTCGCAGCTTCGGCGTTGGCCAATTGAATCGCCTCGCCCGCGATGGCCCACTCGGCATCATCGTTATGGCCCGGGGGCCACCCGCCGCCGCGATACGAGATGAATGCGTAGTAATTCGTCTCGTTGATTGGTTGCCAGCCAGCTGCCAGATCACCGAATGTCTCGGCGATGAAATCGACATGCTTGGCCCATACGTGGGTGCGGTTGCGCTCCACCAAGAAGCCGCCCGAGGCCGAGAACCAACGCGGCAAGGTGAAGTGATGCAGGCACAACCATGGTGACACGCCGGCATCGCGAGCCGCGGTGAGTACCGCTCGGTAATGGGCGATGGCTTCTGGGTCGTAAACGCCTTGCTCGGGTTCGAGACGGGCCCATTCAATCGAGAGTCGGTGATGCGTCAGGCCGAGTTGGGCCATCAGCGCGAAGTCGTGCGCGTAGTGAGTTGCGAACCCGTTGCCGTTGTTCGATGGTGGAGCGTGGCCCGCTTGCTCCCAGTCGTACCAGTCGCTCGCGGGCGAGGCACCCTCGCATTGCGTCGATGACGCACCAGTTCCCCACATGAAATTCTCGGGCCACCGCATGGTTTGCTCCTTCATGTATGTGGGGGACGTGCGTGTGTGGGGGGTACGTGCCCGCGCTCAGCCGTTGACCAGCTCAGCCGTTGACCAGCTCAGCCGTTGACCAGCTCGGCCATCGTGCGCAGCGTGTCGAGTGACCCACCGACGAGCATCGTGGTCACGCGGCTTTCACGCCATGCCTCAATGTCGTCGCGAATCTTTTCACGGGGACCCACCAAACATATCTCGTCGATCATCGCGGCTGGAACGGCGGCGATCGCATCGGCCTGATGGCCGCTAAGAAAGAGATTCTGAATCTTGTCGACGGCTTCCTCGTGGCCGAGGCGACGGAATACATCCGCATGGAAGTTCATCTCTTGGGCGCCCATGCCGCCTACGTAGAGGGCCAGTGTTGGGCGCAGGCGGTCGTAGGCGCGCTCGAGGTCGTCGTCGATCGCAACGGTGACCGTGGCCAAGATCTCAAAGTCTTCGGGGGTGCGGCGCGCCGTAGGGCGAGCGAATCCTTCGCGCAGGTTGGGGCCATAGAGTTCTTCGTGCTTTGGGGCATAAAAAATGGGGAACCAACCGTCGGCGATCTCGGCAGCGAGGGCCACGTTCTTCGGTCCTTCGGCACCCAGGAAGATGGGTAGATCTGCGCGCAGCGGATGCGTCATCACGTTGAGTGCTTTGCCCAGGCCGAGGCCGTCGAGAGCCGGGATCGGATACTCGGGTCCAGCGTTGGTAAGGCGCTCCTCGCGAGCAAGCACCTTACGGATGATGTTCACGTATTCGCGCGTGCGTGCCAAAGGGCGAGTGAAGCGCTGGCCGTACCAACCTTCAACCACCTGCGGGCCGCTCACGCCAAGACCCAAACAGAACCTGCCATGCGACAGGTGATCCATGGTCACGGCCGCCATTGCCGTGGCCGTAGGCGTGCGCGCCGACATTTGGATCAAGTTCGTGCCCAGACGCAACTTGGTCGTTGCGGCGCCCCACCAGGCCAACGGCGAGATGGCGTCGGAGCCCCATGACTCGGCGGTCCACACGCTGTCGAAGCCCAGTTGTTCGATGGTGATCAACGTCTCGGGAACATTGGCGGGCATATCCCGTCCCCAGTAACCGACATGCCAACCAAGTTTCAGATCCCTTGTCACGGGATCAGCTTCGCACGGCCAAGCCGAACGGCTTCAGCCGAACCGACTAGAACTAGATGCATGCGAGCTCTGATGCGTTTCAATATGGTGATGCCCGAACCAGATCGGGCCGAGAACGGCCGTCGTCATCGGGCAATGCTCGACATGGTTCGTTATGCCGATGCACACGGATTCTCTGGCGTCTCGCTGGAGGAACATCACGGCGCGCCCAACGGGTGGAGTTCGTCGCCGCTGATCTTGGCGGGCCTCATTTTTGGGGCATCAACGAACCTGCAGGTCACCCTGTCGGCGTTGCTGGTGCCGCTGCACGATCCGTTGCGTATCGCCGAAGACATCGCTGCGCTTGATCTCGCCAGCGGTGGACGCCTGGTGGTCATCGCTGGCATCGGTTATCGCCCCGAGGAATACGCGGCCCACGGTAAAGACTGGGCAACCCGCGGCGCTCTGATGGACGAAGCCATCGCCGTGATGCGACAGGCGTGGACCGGCGAACCATTCGAGTATCGCGGCGCCACCGTGCAGGTGACGCCTGCTCCGCAAAGCGCGCCGCACCCGATCTTGATGCTCGGTGGCACCAGCAGAATTGCTGCGCGACGTGCCGCCCGGTTCGGTCTGCCATTCTTCGCCGCGGCACAGGTTCCCGGTCTCGCCGAGTACTACAACGAACAATGCACAGCCAACGGAACCGGCGGGTTCTTCATGGCGGCATCGGCCGAGACAGCCATGGTTCACGTCTCCGAAGACCCAGATAGGGCATGGGCCGAGCTGGGGCATCACTTCTTGCATGAGGCTCAGGTGTACGCCGGTTGGCAAACGCCCGACATCCAGTCGGCGGTGCATAGCACTGCCACCACCGTCGACGAACTGCGCGCCGAAGGCACGTACCAAATCCTCACGCCCGAGCAATGCGTGCAGCGCTGTAAGACTTTGGGACCATTTGATGCGCTTACGTTGCATCCAATGTGCGGCGGTATGCCCATCGATGAGGCGTGGTCCTCGATCCGCCTTGTGGCCGAAGCCGTCTTGCCCGAGTTCGCATAGCTCGGGCCACAGTGCGCTCATCGCCGCTCGCCGTCGTGTTGATCGCGGCGGTATGCGTCGGATGTGCCAGCAACGGCCACTCATCCGCCGCGTTTGCCAACACGTGGGCTCACGTTGTGGAACCCGGCACCGAGCAGGCAGTACTCGGCGCATACCTGCCGTAGGGCGAATACCGAGCGCGATCGGCATTCGAGCTACGTGGGTGCCCGCCACCGAAGAGATAGAAGGCCCGCTCAGCCCGCAGGGCACTGCGCCGCAACGTGCGCGCGCAACGTGTACAACACGCCGCCATTCACACTCTGCGCAACCGTGAGATCGATGACTTCGGCGAGATCGGGGCGACGATCGGCGGGCCCATCGCCAGCGTTAGCCAACGTTGCGAACCAAGCGAGATACGTGTGCGGCAGACACGCGTAGCGCAGCGTGTCGGCAACGCTGAGCGGATAGTTGCTGTTGCCGGCGCGTGGCCGCACAAACGCGAACAACGTGGGATTGCGATCGGTCTGCCACCACACCCGTTGGGGGCTATTGGTGAGCACATGTGCGTCGGCGGGCAGCGTGTCGATGAGGTCAAAGAGTGCCTTCGATGTCTGCGTACGCGACCCCGCTGCGATGGCAACCACATCTGGCACGCGGTCGGCCACGGCAACGCCTTCGTACGCGGACCAGCCAACTACTACGACGGCGAGCGCGGCGATCACCGCTCGCAATCGAATGCGCTCGAGCATCACGGCCGCGAAGTAGACGATGGGAATGAGCGCTGGCGACATCACTCTGAACTCAATGTCGCTCGCGGTGAAATGCCGCGCAATGGCCGGCAGCGCCAACGATGTGAGTGCGAACGCTGCCATGGTGAAATCAAGCACGCGGCGAGTTCCGGAAATCATCGTGATGACGATCGCAACCGCGAGCAGCACGGTGATCACAGTGCCCCCGTTGGTGGTCACGCCTTTGCTCGCCGTGTTGCCGAATATCAGTGCACCGATGCCCGAAGTGACTCGGTTGGTGAGTCGGCCGATCGATTCGGGGCTGCCACCCGAGAACCTTGGTCCTAGTGCTTCGCCGGCTTGCACAAGGTTTCGAATCATCCACGCAGCGCACACGGTGATTGTCGTAGCGATGTGAATCGAGAACAGCCGCAACGCGTGGCGTCGCTCAAGACCCATCTGTTGAGCGGCGGCAAGCACGCACACCGCCCCGGTGGCGATGAGCCCCACGCCCGCATAACGGGTGAGGAAACCGAGCGCGCACAGGAGGCCGCCGAGAGCTGCGGTTCGTTCGGTGAGCGGTCGCATTGTGAGCACGGCGAGCGCGGTCAATGAGATGACGATGTAGGGGTTCTCGCTCCAGACCGTGGAGCCGATGTATACAAGGCCTGGGCCCAGTGCGAATGCGGCTGCACCAGCGACAGCAACCCACGGGCGAACTCGCGACCGCAACAGTACGAACATCAGCCACGTTGCGCACACGATGCAAGCGGCGCCAACAACGCGCGCCCATTGCAGGTTGCGACCGCCCGCCGCAAGCAACATTGGGAAGACGGGACCAAACACAGTGAGTGGTTGTCCGCTGAACTCGGTGAGTCCGCGCCCTGAACGAAACAGCGCGGCGGCCGAGAGATAGCTGATTGAGTCTGGCGACAACACCGGGTCGTGGCGGGTTGCGTAGACAATAACGGCACCGCTGAGCGCCGCTACGCCAATGGCGGCGCCCGTTGCTGCGCGGCCACCGAGATGCATGCGGCGAAATCTAACCGATGAGCTCGAGCGCCGTTTTCTTCGCCCACGTGTAGTCGGCCTTGCCGACCGGAGTGCGCTGAATCTCGCCGAGGAACAGCACGGTTCGTGGTGCCTTGTAGTCGGCGAGTTCGGTGCGGCAGTGAGTCTTCACGTCGGCCTCAGAGAGTTCGTGGCCGGGCCGCACGTGAACGATTGCGGTGACTTGCTCGCCCCAGCGTTCGTTGGGCGTGCCCACGACAACTGCATCGAATACAGCCGGGTGCTTCTTGAGTACGGCTTCGACTTCTTCGGGATAGATCTTCTCGCCACCCGAGTTGATGCTGACCGAACCGCGCCCCAGCAGGCTGATGGTGCCGTCGTCCTCGATGCGCGCGAAGTCGCCGGGCACAACCCAACGCTTGCCCGCAAAGGTAGGAAACGTGGCTGCAGTCTTCTCGGGGTCTTTGTAGTAGCCGAGCGGGATGTAGCCGGTGCGTGCCAATTTGCCGGTGACGCCTGGCTCGCATTGCTCGCCGGTGTCGGACAACACGGTGGTGTGTGGACCCATCGCGAAACGTGGTGCTCCAAAGCCTTCGCCTGCGTCGACTTTGCTGCCGGTGGCGCCAGTTTCAGAAGCACCAAAGCTGTCCATGATGACGGCGGTAGGCAACGCTGCGGTGAGCTGCTCGCGCACTGCTGCCGATAGCGGAGCGCCGCCGTTGCCAAATGCGAAGAGCGACGACAGTTCATAGGTGCCAGCCGGTGCACCCGCAATGGCCTCGGCGAGTGGCCGTGCCATCGCGTCGCCAATAGTGTTCACGCTGTTCACGTGTTCGCGCTCGATGATGCGTAGCACGGCATCAGCGTCGAAGCCGCGCTCGGTGTATAACACGATGGTGCCGCCAATGAAGATGGTGTTGCCGAGCATCCACTGCGCACCGCCGTGCATCATCGGTCCAATGGCCATCATGGTCATCGAGGTTGGCGACGCCGTGACTTCGGCCGCCAGATCTTCGGGCTGCTCAAGCTCTTTGCCGTAGCGAGCGCTGTTCATTGTTGCGAAGAACGTGTCTTCGTGACGCCACATCACGCCCTTGGGCATGCCGGTGGTACCGCCGGTGTAGAGCATGTAGAGGTCGTCGTTCGAGCGGCCCAAGTTCGGGCGCTCGGGTGACGCTGCGGCCAGGGCTGCTTCGTAGTCGGGGCCGATTTCGAGCACGTGGCGCACGCCGGGCAGATCGGCCAATACGGCATCGAGACGCTCGCGGAACTGTGGCTCGACGATGACGGCGATGCTGTCGGCGTTGTCGTAGAGATAGCGCAACTCGGCTTCGACATAGCGATAGTTCACGTTGATTGGAACTGCGCTGAGCTTGAAGCAGGCGAAGAACGCCTCGACCCACTCGGCGCAGTTCATTGCATGAATGGCTACATGGTCGCCCTTGTTGACGCCGTTGGCGTGTAAGTGATTGGCGAGCCTGGTGGCCCGGTCGTCGAGCTCTTGATAGGTGCGGCGCTGACCGCCGGCCACTACCGCGGTGCGGTCGGGAACGGCATCGGCGATGACCTCGAACAGGTCGGCCAAGTTGAACGTGCGACTCATTGCGTGGCATTACCAGTGCTTGGGCCCGCGTAGCCATCGAGCATGTCGACAAATCCGTACTGCTTGTGCGGTCCGATGATCATCGTCTCGTAGAGGCCGTAGCCCACATGCGTACCGCGGTCATCGGTGTAGGTGAACCGCGCGCCCGCATCGACGATGCCGAAAAGGCGCGCCTTGCCCTCGGCGGTATTGGTGTCGAGATGGAAGTGCTGCACCACCGGTTCGGCGCCTTGCCACATGCCGTGGCGCCAATCGGCGTCGTAGCCGTAGCCGGTGCCAATGCCGATGTGGATTGGGATGAGTGGCTCGGCCGTGATGTCGATGGTTGTCCCATCGGCGGCGTCCATCATCAGGTGAGCGCCGGTGCTGAAACGCGTGCCGGGAGTGAACTCGAGTGCATGACGCGGCGAGTGGAAGAACTCGGGTTCGCGGCCGGTTTCGGCGGGCCATAACCGCACGGCTTCTTCAAGCACGCGGCTGCCGTCTTGGCGTTCTTGAATCATCACGACCATCGAGTGATCCTCGAAACGAATGGGCGCATAGACCCAGAACCAGCTGAATGGGTTCTTGGCACGGATGCCCTGTGGTTCGCTTTCGCCGATTGGCCGAATGCCCCACGAGCGATCACGTGATCCCCACCAAGTGGCCTCGGTGAGCGAGAACGTTTTGCCGTCGACGGTGAGTTCGCCGTCCCACCCGCCGAGCTGCGCAAGACGAGTGGTGTCGAAAATTGCCCGGCCGTTCTCGCGGATGTAGTGGCGAGGTTCTTCGAACGGAGCATGAGCGCCGGTCCATGTGGCGTCGATAGTGATGCCCCATTCGTTGGGCTCGCACACAACGCGAAGACGCTTGAGGCCTTCGATGACTTCGACGCTGAGCGGGCCAACGCTGGGGTGCAAGCGATCGACGCCCTCGAGCTCGCGTGATGCGCGCACCACGTTGTATTGACCCTTGTGCATCACGGCAAGAAACGAATCGATGACCCCGAGGTTGGGGTACACGCCCAAGCCGAGAATGAACATGCATTCACCGGACTTGTCGAAACCGTTGAAGTAGTACCGGTCGTAGAAGTTGCGATCGGTGGTGCCCACATGCTGCATGGGTTCGGGCAACTGATGGATTGGATAGTCATCGAGGTTGGTGAGCATGGGGGTCTTTCTGAGTGAAGGGAGCGTCAGCCGCGGGGGCGCCAGACGGGGAGTGTTAAACGGGGAGTGTTGGTCGGAGAGTTTTAGATGGTGGTGAGCAGCGGCGAAACGTCGGTAGCAAATGCGACCATCTGTTCGCAGATCTCGTCGCAGCTGCGGGCCTTGAAGCGCACCTGCAGTTGATTCACGCCGTCGGGTGTGCCAGCAAGAATCTGCTCGGCAACAGCGGTTGGTGATCCGGTGACCGTGTCGGCGCCGATGTCCCATGTGGCGGTGCCTACATGAAGGAACGGTGTGATGTGGCCGATCATCATCGGGCGATCGGCGCGACCGGCGGCCTCGCGGCCAGCCTGCAACGTAGCGACCATCGCTGCGGTGGAAGGACCCTGCGGCAGCCAACCGTCGCCGAACTTGGCGGCGCGACGAATTGCGGGATCGCTAGAACCAGCCACCCATACGGGCGGGCGAGGCGACTGAACCGGACGTGGTCGTGCGCCGAAGCCATCGACGAACTCGTTCTCGAGTGCTTCCATGAACACGGGTAACGCTTCGTCGACCATGCGACCGCGGCGGTGATAATCGACACCGAGCTTTTCGAACTCGGCCTGCACATGTCCGGCGCCGACGCCAGCTAGGGCGCGACCACCCGACAACCAGTCGAGGTTGGCGAACTGCTTCGCCGCTACAAGCGGGTGCCGGTACGGCAGCACGTACACGTGGGTCAGCAGACCGACTCGCGTGGTGAGCGCTGCAAGCCACGACAGGGTGCTGATCGGCTCGGCCCAATGCGTGCCCATGCCGCCAACCACTGAGTCGGGCAGCGCTACGTGGTCGCAGACGCCCACATAGTGAAAGCCGTTGTCGTCGGCAGTCTTGGTCACGCGCGCCAGTTCGGTTGGTCCGGCGGTACGTTCCCATTCGGATACGAAGTAGTTGCTCTGCGCTTGGATCGGCAATTGCATGCCGAACACCCGCGCCCCATGCGGGATCTCAATCATGTGACAACCGTAACGCACGCCGCCACGATTTCTGACACCGCGTCAGATTTCTACGCAACGGCACGAATCGGGGCGGTCAGCCCACGTCGTGCCACGCCGATAGCCGCTGCGCGCTGTCGTCGCCAGGTAGCGGAAGTTGGCAGATAACTCGCAGGTGAGGCCACTCGGCGGGGATCAGTTGCTGATACTCGAAGGTCAACTCTCCTGCACGAGGGTGGTGATAGCGACGTAGTCGGGTGTGGAATCCAGCCACGTCGTGCTCGGGCCACCACAGCGCAAAGTCGGGGCTGCCCAGCAGCAGGCGCTCGACGAGATCGATCACGACCGGATCGTCCATGAGCCTCGTCGTGCTGGCCCGAAACTCGGCGAGCGTGCTGCGCGCCCGGTCGTGCCAATCGGCGATCAATGCCTTGGCCGTTGGCTCGCAGAACATCACCCACAGCAGATTGCGCTCGTGCTCGGGCAGGTTGCTGAGCGCGGGGTACAGCTTGTCTTGCGCAGCGTTCCACGCCACGTATTCCCAACGCGGGCCGAGCACATACGCGGGCGATGGCTCCATTGAGGCAATGAGCCGCACGATGGCATCGGGAGCATCAAGCGTGCGCTCTACGGGATCTGACGACTCGCCATTGGCGAGCGCCAGCAAGTGCGAGCGGCCGGCCTCGTCGAGGCGCAATGTTCGTGCGAGCGCATGCAACACGTCGCGTGATGCGTTGATTCGCCGACCTTGCTCAAGCCATGTGTACCAAGTGAGCGACACGCCTGCGAGCAATGCCACTTCTTCTCGGCGCAGGCCCGGCGTGCGTCGCCGGGTGCCTGCTGGCAGCCCCACATCGCTGGGGCGCAGAGCGTCGCGCCGAGCTCTCAGAAACTCTCCGAGCTCGACGCGACGATTCATGTGCGCTATTGGATCAGTTCTCTGTTCGTGTCGCTACTGCTTACTTGGCAGCGCGCTCGTTGTCGGCTGCCACGTATGGGTGGCATGGCTGGCCGCGCAGCGCGCCGCAAGCGGCAAAGCCCGCTGGAATTGATACGCCTGGCACCACCGGCAACACGATGGCCGATGGGTACTTCGAGTCATGCGCAATCGTGACGGTCTCGCCCTTGCTGAGCGAATCGAACTCCCACACTGGTCGGCTGTTGCCTGGCGCATCAATGGTGATGCGGATCTGGCTGCCAATACGGAACGCGTAAGCGAACGGGAACATCTCGACGCGCACGGGCGTGAACTCACCTGCCGGAAGTGGCGATGCGTCGGCCTTGGCGTGGGTGTGCGCTGGGTACACATCGGTTGCGTTCTTGGTGTCGATGGCGCGCTGTGAAGCACGCAGCCAGCCGGTCTGGATGTACATCTCGGTGCCGTCGGGACGAACTTCGGTGATGGTCACCTCAAGGTCGGTGTCGGGTGATGTCGACTTGATCCAGAGATCGATCGAGCCGGTGCCGATGACAGCAATGTCGCTGGTGAGAGGTGCCGTGATGTAGCCAAGCCCGGTGCCCGAAGGAATCGAGCGCCAGTCGTACACCACATTGGCGCCCCACACGTCGCTGCTGCGGCCGCCTGGGTAGAAAGCCTTTGGCAGTGCTGTGGGATCGGCCTTGTAGCTATCGGCGGTGCCCGTTGACTGCTTGTCGGTGTTGAGCGAACCGTTGTCGCCCAAGTACCACGTGGTTGATACGGCGCTCGGAATTGGCCACGTCGTGTAGCTCTCGATCCAACGTGGCAACGGTCCGCTTGGCACGGTCTTGCCCGAGGCGCCCTGTTCGAACAGCACTCGCACTGATGGCTCACCCTCAAAGGTTGCCAGTGCTTCGGCGAAGGTCTTGCCCTCGAACCGGTCAGCCGGCAATTCGGGCGCTTCCGTTTTGTAAATGCTCGGCACGAGGATCGGTGCAACCACGCGAGCGCCAGCAAGTGTTGGCACCTTCTTCGCCACGTAGAGCGAGTAGAACTCGGCCAAGCGAATAAACACGGTTGGGCTCAACGACTCGGTGTGCAGTCCGTTCACGAGATCTACGTACAAGTGTGGGGTACCGGTGAAGTTCTTGATCATGTTCGGGAAGTGGCCGCCGGTCTGCTCGTCTTGCCATGAGCCAGCGAGGAACACAGGCACCTTGATCTTGTCGATGAATGTGCTTGGCGAGTACGCATCGGCGAGGGTTGGGTCGTAGTAGATGTTGTCTTTGGTGACCTGCAAGAAGTCGGGGTTCTGTAAGCGCAACTTCTGGTTGTCGGCACACTTGGTGTCGCCGCCGTCGGCCTTCTCTTTCGTCCAACCCTGGCCGTAGATCTTGGCTGCGTCGAAACGCTCTTGCAGGAATGGTGCGGCGAAGCCGGTGTTCAAAATGCCGCCGGGGTAACCGGTGGCGCGATACGAGTCGTCGAGCACGCTCAATGGGGCAATGGCCTCAAGGCTCGGTGGCTGAGTTGCGGCCACGAACAACTGGGTGATGCCGGGGTACGAGATGCCGCCCATGCCCACCTTATGATCGAGCACCCATGGCTGGGCAGCGATGGCCTCGATGGCGTCATAGCCGTCGACGCTTTGTGGTCGTTCGAAGAACAGGTACGAGCCGCCGCTGCAGCCGGTGCCGCGCATGTTCACGCCAACGTACGCATAGCCCATGGCGTTGAACAACAAGCCGAAGGTGGTGTTGGCCGGGTTGCTGGGGTCATAGCCCGAGTACTCGACCACGGTTGGGTAGGGGCCCTTGTCGGCTGGTCCGGGCAACATCACATTCATGCTCAATGTGGTGCCGTCACGGGTAGTCAGGTAGCCAAAGCCTCCGGCGGGTAGTTCCTGATCGCTATAGAACGATTGGGCCGGAACCTTTGCCTCGTCGAACACTTCGGCGGGTGCGCTGGCCGTTGGGCTGGCTCCCACGGTGCGAACGATGTAGCTGCCCGCTGGAATGGTGCGCTGCAGGAACGAGCCCTGCTCGTCGGCGACGCCAGTGCCAGCAACGGTGCCGTCGGCGGCGACGACCTCGAGCTTGTCGCCAGGCGTTGCGCCGAGCACTGCGATCTGGTTCATGCCGGGTTGCACGGTGAACGTGGCCAACGGCAATGCGATCGTGGTGGTGGTGCTCTCCGGCGACGTGGCCGGCGAACTGTCCGATGAACTGCTTGAGCAGGCACCGGCGAAGGAAGCCAACACGATGGTCGCGGCGATGAGTGATCTGGATTTGCGCATGGCCGTGATTCTGCCACGGCGGGTACGTCGCGTCGCTACGGGTCGAATCGACACGGTCTCGGTGGTCTCAATCAGGCAGAATGCATACGTGGCAAACCTCGACCTCGAACTGATGCTGACCGACCTCGAGACGTTGGTCAATATCGAGTCGCCATCGCGCGATGTGCAGGCGCTCGTCGTGTCGGCTGCGGCGTTGTCTTCGCTCATCGAGCAGCGCCTTGGCGGCACGGCAGAGATCATCGACTCACCGGTCGGACCGCATGTGCATTGGTCGGGCGGGGGTGAGCCCAAGGTGCTTGTGCTCGGTCACCACGACACGGTGTTCCCATTCGGAACAGTGGCGGCGCGGCCGTTCAAGGTTGTCGAAGGTCGGGCAATGGGCCCTGGCGTGTTCGACATGAAGGCAGGCATCGTGCAAGCCATCCACGGGCTCGCGCAGTTGCCCGATCTCTCAGGCGTCGAGATTCTTTTTTCTGCTGATGAAGAAACCGGCTCGCACGACTCGCGCGGCCTCATCGTTCAGCGGGCGCTTGCATGCGGCGTAGCGTTAGTGCTTGAACCCAGTGCCGATGGCGGCGCGCTCAAGACCGCTCGCAAGGGCACCGGCACGTTCGAGTTGCTCATCCACGGCCGTGCCTCGCATGCCGGACTCGAGCCCGAAAAGGGTGTCAACGCGCTGATCGAAGCAGCGCATCAAGTGCTTGCGGTCAGCACACTGGGCGACACCACCACGGGTACAACGGTCACGCCCACGCTTGCCTCAGCGGGAACCGCCGACAACGTGGTGCCGGCCCTCGCGAAGGTCACCATCGATGTGCGGGTCGAGGCACCAGGCGAGAAAGAGCGCATCGAAGCCGCTATGGCTGGTCTGCATGCTCACCTCAGCGAATCTCGGCTCGAACTTCGCGGCGGCATCAATCGTCCACCAATGCCGGCGTCGTCGTCGGCGTGGCTGTTTCCGCTCGCGGTGCAAGTGGCCAGCGACCTAGGGCTTGGCGAGATTGCGGGCGTGGCTGTGGGCGGCGGCTCTGATGGCAACTTCACCGCGGCCAATGGCGTGGCCACTCTCGATGGCCTTGGCGCGGTTGGTGGCGGAGCGCACGCCGATCACGAATACGTATTGGTAGCCACCATGCCCGATCGGGCTCGGTTGCTCGGCGGCATCGTGGCCGCACTGCAAGCTCGTTAGCCGAGAGCGGCTTATTTGCCGCCTTCGAGCTCGAGCAATCCGCCCGGCCCCAACGTGCCGACGCTGCGATACACGTCGAGCTTGGCGCGGCTGTCTTCGATATCGAGGTTGCGCATCGTGAGTTGGCCAATGCGATCGAGCGGACCAAACGGAGCGTCTTCGACCTTTTCCATACTGAGCCGCTCGGGCGCATAGGTGAGGTGTGGACCGGTGGTGTCGAGAATGGTGTAGTCGTCGCCGCGACGCAGACGCAGTGTGACCTCGCCCGTAACGGCCGAACCCACCCAACGCAACAATGCTTCGCGCAGCATCAGGCTCTGCGGATCGAACCAACGACCTTCGTAGAGCAAGCGACCAAGGCGACGACCCATCGTGCGGTAGTTCTCTTGGGTGCCTTCGTTATGAATGCCGGTGACCAAGCGCTCGTAGGCAATGTGCAACAGCGCCAGACCTGGAGCTTCGTAAATGCCACGGCTCTTGGCTTCGATGATGCGGTTCTCGATCTGGTCGCTCATGCCCAGCCCGTGGCGTCCGCCAATGATGTTGGCGGCCAACACAAGGTCGACCTGGCTGGCGAACTCTTGGCCGTTGATGGCGACTGGACAGCCTTCGTTGAAACGAATGCTCACGGTCTCGGCATCGACGACCACGTCTTCGCGATAGTGAGCCACGCCCATGATGGGCTCAACGATGTCCATGCTCGTGCCCAACTCCTCGAGCAGCTTCGCCTCGTGCGTGGCACCCCAGATGTTGGCGTCGGTGCTGTAGGCCTTTTCTTTGCTGTCGCGGTAGGGCAGCTTGCGCTGAATGAGGAACTCGCTCATCTCGGCGCGGCCGCCAAGCTCGCCAACGAATGCTTCGTCGAGCCACGGCTTATACACCCGCAGGTTGGGGTTCACCAGCAGTCCATAGCGGTAGAACCGCTCGATGTCGTTGCCCTTATAGGTACTGCCATCGCCCCAGATATCGACGTTGTCTTCTTGCATCGCCCGCACGAGCAGCGTGCCCGTGACAGCGCGACCCAATGGGGTGGTGTTGAAGTAGGTCTTGCCGGCCGTGCTGATGTGGAAGGCGCCGCATTGCAGCGCAACCAAGCCCTCGTGCACCAGTTCGGTGCGGCAGTCGATAATGCGAGCCAGTTCGGCGCCGTATTGCTTCGCGCGGTCGGGCACGCCCGGCAGATCGCTTTCGTCCTGCTGGCCAAGATCGGCGGTGTATGCGTAGGGAAGGGCACCCTTTTCGCGCATCCAGGCCACGGCCGCCGATGTATCGAGACCGCCGGAGAAGGCAATGCCCACTCGTTCTCCAACCGGCAGCGAGGTGAGCACCTTTGACATAGACCCCTTACGGTAGCCACATGGGGCCAACGGCACACGGAAGGTCAGCTTTTCTCGGCAGCACTGTGAGTCGGCGCAAATAATTGTTACTATGCCCGTAGTGGAAATACCGGTGCGTTGTCCGGGGCCTTCAGCCCCGTTCAGCGTCGTCCGGTCCGTGGCTACGAATAGAAAGACCTCCCGATGACCTCGTTCGACCTTGATCTCAGTAAGTACAGCCTCGGATGGAACGACGACGTTGAGTACGCCTTCAAGTCCGAAAAGGGGCTCGATGAGGGTGTCGTCGATCAGATTTCGTGGTGGAAGGGTGAGCCCAAGTGGATGACCGACTTCCGCATGAAGAGCCTGCGCACCTTCGATCGCAAGCCAATGGCCGACTGGTTCGCCATCAACATGCCCGATCTCAACTTCCAGGACATCTACTACTACCTGCGTCCTAAGGCCGACCAGACCGACAACTGGGATGACCTTCCCGAGCAGATGAAGGCCACCTACGAGAAGCTGGGCATCCCCGAAGCCGAGCGCAAGTACCTCGCTGGTGTTACCTCGCAGTTCGACTCTGAGGTCGTGTACCACCGCAACCGTGCCGAACTCGAAGAGCAAGGCATCTTGTTCTGCGACATGGATACCGCATTGCGCGAGTACCCCGATCTCGTCAAGAAGTACTTCGGCAGCGTTATTCCTCCCGGCGACAACAAGTTCTCAGCGCTGAACTCGGCGGTGTGGAGCGGTGGCTCATTCATCTATATCCCACCGGGCGTCAACTGCGAGATGCCGCTGCAGGCCTACTTCCGCATCAACTCCGAAAACGCCGGCCAGTTCGAGCGCACGCTCATCATCGCCGACGAGGGCAGCCAGGTTCATTACATCGAGGGCTGCTCGGCTCCGGTGTACACCAACGACTCGCTGCACTCGGCCGTGGTCGAAATCATTGTGAAGCCAAGCGCTCGCGTCACCTACACCACTATCCAGAACTGGTCGCCAAACGTGTACAACTTGGTCACCAAGCGGGCCCGGGTTGAGACCGAAGGCCACATGGAATGGATCGACGGCAACATCGGTAGCCGCCTCACCATGAAATACCCCAGCATCTATCTCATGGGTCCCAAGGCCACTGGCGAGGTGCTGTCGGTTGCGTATGCCGGCGCCGGCCAGCACCAAGATGCCGGAGCCAAGATGGTTCACGCGGCGCCCGAGACCACCAGCAAGATCGTCTCGAAGAGCATCAGCAAGGACGGCGGCATCACCACCTATCGCGGCCTCGTGCGTGTCGAAGACGGTGCCTACGGATGTAAGAGCCACGTTCAGTGTGATGCGCTCATCCTTGATGATCAAAGCGAGAGCCGCACCTTCCCATACATGGAAGTGGGAGAGCGTGACGCGCAGATCGGTCACGAAGCCACGGTGAGCAAGATTGCCGACGAGCAGTTGTTCTATCTCATGAGCCGCGGCCTCTCGCAAGAGCAGGCAATGGGAATGGTGGTCAACGGTTTCATCGAGCCCATCACGCGCACATTGCCGATGGAATACGCCGTCGAGTGGAGCCGACTTATCGAATTGCAAATGGAAGGCTCAGTCGGCTAATCGCTGGCAGAATAGTGCCATGCCGATGCGCCAAGAGTGCAAGAACTTTGAGAGTCGCAGCTATGCGGGCGGCGAAACCGTGCGCAAGTGCAATCTTGATCTTGCTCCCGACGCGCCCTGGCGTTGTCCCGAGAATTGCCACGCTTACGAGCCTCGCCTTGCCGATGTGAACTGGGCGGTTGGGTCATTGATCACACCTCCCACCCCGCCCGAACCGCCGGGCCTCGACGACGGCTCTGCCGCAGCCGTGCTCGACGAAGCCGAAGACTTTCTCAATCAGGTTGGTCAGCAGGTCATGGCCGATATGCGCAGGGGCATTCCGCCGTTGCCCGATGAGGCCAAGGGCCTGCGGCGGTTCTTCAAACGTCGAGGCAACAGCTAGCTCTCGCTGGTCGCCTGCGTCAGCCGGTTAATTTCTCCTACGGAGACAGTAGTATTTCGGGGTGCATTCGTTTACCCCCGACGCCGTGCGCAGCCTGCGTTTGGCCGACACCGATTCACGGTTGGCGGCCCTTGAGCGTTTTGCTGCAGCCACGTTCCCCACCGCCCAAGACGAAATCTGGCGTTACAGCCGTATCGCCGAACTCAATCTCGCGGCGTATTCGCCCGGCACCATGTCAACCACCATTACCGGTGCCGATTCGGTGCTCACCACCGACGAACTCGATGTCAGCGATCACTCGCTCGACCTGTTCGAAGATCTCAACGAAGCGTTCGCGTCGGTCATCCGTTTACGCATTCCACGCGGCACGGTGCTCGATGAGCCAATCGTCATTACCCATGTGTTGCAGGGCAGCGGTGGGGCGTGTTTCCCTCGCCTCGACATCGATGCTGGCGACGACAGCGAGGTCACCGTCATCGAGCGATTCATGTCGGCCGACGATGTCACTGGCATCGTGATGCCGGTGTTGCATGTGCGGGCCCGTCAGGCCGCTCGCGTGAAGTACCTCGCGATCAACGAACTCGGTAGCTCGGTGTGGCAGATCGCGAATCAGCAATCGGTGGGCGAGCGTGACTCAACCACGTTGTTGTCGGCAGTGGCGCTCGGCGGCGACTACGCCCGAGTCCGCACTCACGCCAAGCTCGTTGGCCAAGGCTCAAGCACACGTCAGGTGGCGCTCTACTTCGCCGACGGCTCGCAGACTCACGACTTCCGCATCACCCAAGAGCACATCGCGCCCAAGACCAGCGCCGACCTGTTGTTCAAAGGCGCGGTCAACGATGTCGCCCGCAGCGTGTACACCGGCCTCATCAAAATTGGCCCCGACGCTCGCGGCACACAGGCCTTCCAGACCAACCGCAATCTCACCCTCAGCGATGGTGCCTGGGCCGAGAGCGTGCCCAATCTTGAGATCGAGACCAACGATGTCAAGTGCAGCCATGCCAGCACGGTTGGACCCATCGACGAAGACCAGCGTTTCTATCTCGAGAGCCGCGGCATCCAGCCCGACATCGCTGAGCGTCTTGTTGTGCTCGGCTTTTTCGACGAAGTGCTCGGCCAACTCCCAACGGGTGGTCTCGCGGCCGATCTGCGTCTGCGCATCTCGCGCAAACTGCATCAGGCAATGGTGCCCGCATGAGCACTCATGTTCTCGGTGCGCTCGCCGACATTGCTCCCGGCGGCGTGAAGAAGTTCGATGTCGGCGGGCGCGCCATTGCGGTTGTACGCATCGGTAACGACATCTACGCATTGGGCGACACGTGCAGCCATGCCGACATCTCGCTGAGCGAAGGTGAAGTGTTGCCGGCCAGCAAAGAGATCGAGTGCTGGAAACACGGCAGTGCGTTCAGCCTTGTCACCGGTGCGCCCAGCACGTTGCCGGCCCTCAAGCCCGTGCCTGTCTACGACGTTTCTGTTGTCGACAACAACATCGTGCTTGTCATCGAAGAATCAACTGGCTCTATAGAAGGCGCTGCGTCATGACCACGCTCACCATCACCGATCTGCACGCCTCCATTGGCGGCAAGAAGATTCTCAACGGCATCAACCTCACCGTGTCATCGGGCGAAGTGCATGCGGTCATGGGCCCCAACGGCGCCGGCAAGAGCACGCTCTCGGCAGTGGTCATGGGCAAGCCTGGCTACAAGGTCACCGCTGGTTCGGTGTTTCTCGACGACATCGATCTTCTGGCGTTGCCCACATGGCAGCGTGCGCAGGCCGGGCTGCATTTGGTGATGCAGTACCCAACCGAGGTTCCTGGCGTAGCCGTTGTCGATGTGATGACCGAGGCGTTTAAGGCTCGCGGTCGCACAACCGACGATGTTGCCCAAATGCTGCGCACTGAGTCGGCTCGCATCGACTTCGATGAGGCGTTTCTCGAGCGCTCGCTCAACGTCGACCTGTCGGGCGGCGAGAAGAAGCGCAACGAGACATTGCAGTTGGCAATGTTGCGTCCGCGCATCGCCATTCTCGACGAACTCGACTCTGGTCTCGACATCGATGCGTTGCGCGATTGCGCTCGCCGTGTCGAAGATGCAACGAACCAAGACGGTCTTGGCGCGTTGGTCATTACGCACTACAGCCGTCTGCTCGAAGAACTGAAGCCCGATGTCGTGCACATCTTGGTGAAGGGTCGCATCGTCGAATCGGGCGGACCCGAGTTGGTCGATGTGCTCGAGCGCGATGGTTACGCGGCGTTCGAGTCGGCAGTGCCCGACGACGAGCCAAGCGCACTCGACGACCTGTTCGCTGGCCCCGGCACATTACGCTGACCGCCATGTGGAACGAACTCGATGGGGTGCTCAGCAAGACGTTCAAGTTCAATGGTTTCGCCGAGGCGTTTGGGTTCATGGCCAGTGTTGCGCTCATTGCGCAGAAAATGGACCACCATCCCGACATGAGCATTGCGTATAGCCGGGTGTCCATCAGCATGACCACCCACGACGAGGGCAACACCGTCACCGAGCTCGATCGGCGCCTCGCTGAGGCCATCGACCAACTCCTGTAAACCCGCCGCTCGCTGCGTAGAGTCCACCGTATGAGTGATGTGCACCCCAACGTGTTGCGAGTGACCACCGAAGCCCGCGCGCGTGGTCTCGAGATTGTCACCGTTCGATTTCCTGAGGGCTGCAAGACCGCCGTCGATGCGGCCAACGCCGTGGGTGTTCAGGTGGGTCAGATTGTGAAGAGCCTCATTTTTGCCGTTGATGGCGAAGTGGTCTTGGCCTATGTGAGTGGGTCGAACCAGCTTGATGAGAAGAAGCTCGCGGCCGCTGCGGGTGGCGTGAAATGTGCGCGGGTCGATGCCGACACGGTGCGCAGTGTCACCGGGTTTCCCATTGGCGGCGTGCCTCCCTTTGGTCATGCCACCGAGCTGCGCGTGTTCATCGATCCCGATCTGTTGCAGCACCCTGAGGTGTGGGCCGCTGCGGGTACATGGCACGACGTGTTCGGCATCGAGCCGCACAAGTTGGTCGAGGCCAGCGGCGGTCTGGTCACCGACTTGAAGCGTGTTTAGCTGCTCATTCTGCTTACCTGACAGGTTGTTGTACGGATTACGTTTGGGTGATGTCAAAGACCGTCGTCTATCAGGCCAAGCGCATCATCACAATGAACGACGATTGCCCGTCGGCGCAGGCAGTAGCTATTCGAGACGGTCGGTTTCTCGCCGTCGGATCACTTGAAGAAGTTCTGACCACAGTTGGCTCCGATCATGAAGTGTCAAATGTGTTCGCTGATCGGGTTCTTGTTCCGGGCCTTATTGATCAACACCTGCACCCGATGCTTGGGGCAACCACGTTGACAACCGAAGTCATCTCACCAGAAGACTGGATTTTGCCACACCGAACATTTGTTGCTTGTTCGAATGAAACCGATTACGACGATCGTCTACTCGGTGCGCACCAGTCCTTACCAGAAGGCGAGTGGCTCTTTTCATGGGGATGGCACGCGTTGTGGCATGGTCCGCTCAATCGCGAACGCCTTGACAAGTTGGTTGGAGATCGTCCGACTGCAATATGGCAAAGATCCTGTCATGAGTGGATTCTCAGTTCGGCGGCTCTCGACGCAATTGGGCTTACCCGCGAGTTGACCCAGGGCTTTGGACTTGCCAGCGAGCAGATCGATTGGGAGCGCGGGCATTTTTATGAAAACGGATTCATGATTGTTCTCGCCAAGTATCTACTGCCGCATTTCATGACCCGAGAGCGATTTCATCTCGGATTAGAACAATTAGTTGAGTATCTGCACATGAATGGCGTAACCGCAATCAACGAACCTGGTATCTGGTGGCTCAGTGAGCCGTGGGATCTGTATCAGGAAATTCTCGGTAACGACGATGTGCCGTTCGAAAGTACTTTCATGGTTGAGGCTCGCACCCAACCATTACGGCAATTATCACCCGAGCAGTTCGTAGCTGATGCTTGCAGCCAGGTCGAATTTGGAAAAGGAACCAAGGTCAGAGTGATCGACCGTCATGTGAAACTTTTTGCCGATGGCGCCATCATTTCGCAATTAATGCAGATGAAAGAGCCGTATCTCGACTACGACGGAAATCCAGATGCTGACCATCACGGCCAATGGATGATGGAGCCCGATCAACTAAAACTCGTTTTCGACACATATTGGAATGCCGATTGGCAGATACATATTCATGTCAATGGAGACCTTGGTTTAGAAGTTCTTCTTGACATCATTGACGAAGCACAACGCCGTAAGCCAAGAGATGACCACCGCACAGTCATCGTGCACTTTGCAAACTCAACAGAGGAGCAAGTGGAGAGAATTGCGAGCCTTGGCGCAATCGTGTCTGCGAATCCGTACTATCCCGTTGGATTTGCCGACAAATACAGTGCATGGGGTCTCGGCCCAGAGCGGGCTGATGCGATGGTGCGCTCTGCATCTGTACTTCGACGAGGTATTCCACTTTCGTTTCATTCTGATCTTCCGATGTGTCCAAGCGACCCAATGTTGATGGCGTCATTTGCCGTGAATCGAACCACGCCATCGGGTCGTGTCGCAGGCCCCGACCAAAGAATCGGAGTGCATGACGCACTGCGAGCGGTGACGATTGAGGCTGCTTATTCGTGGCGTCGCGAACATGAACTCGGAAGCATTGAAGTAGGCAAGATTGCAAATTTGACGGCACTCGACTCAGACCCATACGAATGTGACCCGAAGTTGATCGGCAAGATTCCCATCAGGACGACCGTGTTTGACGGCAAAGTTTGTGATGTTCCGCCAGAGTTCGTTATGCGGAGAAGTAATTTTGCCGGTTTTGCATCTCGCGATTTGAGTGGAACTAGATCTCACGATGCGAACGAGCACGGGTGTGCCTGTGAGGTGGCTGGTTTCTTCGCGACGTATGTCTCAACGTGTGCCTGGGCTGCCTAACCCAGTAAGAAGTTCACCGTTGGAGTCATCTAACGTGTGCAATCGAAAGAAAGAAGGACAAAGATCATGACTGCACCAACCGATTACATCGAAGTAGAAATAGCCGTTGCCGCTGACGTAGCAACGGTGTGGTCGTTTGTCAGCGACATCAATGTTCCTGCGCAGTTCTCCCGCGAATTTAAGGGAGCCGAATGGCTCGACACGCC
>CAMASN010000033.1 GCA_945861025.1 Ferrithrix thermotolerans DSM 19514 | reverse complement strand
GCATTCATGACACCGTTTCATCCTCGGAGCGCTGCGATCGATGCGTGCCTGCGCTCTGGCGAACTCGGCGAGATTCGGCACATGGATGCTGGCTTCACCTTTTGCCTTGCGCCGGGCGACAACTACCGCTGGTTGGGCGAGCGTGGTGGCGGGGCACTGCTCGATGTCGGGATCTACTGCCTCTCGCCGCTGCTGACGGCGATGGGAGCGCCGCCGTCGATCGTTGCGGCTCGGGCCACCACTGCGGGCAACGTCGATGCCACTACAGCCGTCTGGCTTGAGTGGTCTACCGGCGCGACCGCTTCGGTCGTCACCTCGATCGAAATGGCCGAGCGTCAGTCGTTGCTCGTGTGCGGCACCACGGCCAGCCTGTCGGCCGAACGACCGTTCACCCCCGGCGAACAAGACACCTCGTTTTCGATCACCAATTCAGATGGCAGGGTTGAACGCCGAACGACCGCGGGTGCGAACAGCTATCTCACGATGATCGAAGCATTTGCCGCTGCGGTATCCGGGCAGGCGAGGTGGCCGCGACCCCTGAGCGAATCGGTCGTCATGGCCGAATTGTGCGACCGAATCCGCGGAGCCGCCTCAGCAACAGGAGCAACGCCGTGACGCCGTCGGAGCACATGGTCGAGGTCGCGCCCGGCGTACAACTTCGAATCATTGCCCACAACATGGATGGCACTCAGGTCCCGTTTCTGCTCGTGCACGGCCTCGCCTCGAACGCCCGAATGTGGGACGGGGTGGCTGCAGTGCTGGCCGCCGCCGGCCATCCCGTTGTGGCAGTGGATCAACGTGGTCACGGGCGGTCGAGCAAGCCCGATGAGGGCTACGACTTTGACACGATTGTCGCTGATCTCGTGGCGCTGATCGCATCGCTCGGATGGGTTCGGCCCATCGTGGTGGGCCAGTCCTGGGGAGGCAACGTCGTCATCGAGTTTGGTGCGACCCATCCACATCTCGCCGGTGCGATCGCTGCTGTTGACGGCGGGTTCATTGAGTTGGGCGATCGTTTCGCCACATGGGACGAATGTCGTGCAATTCTTGCGCCACCTCGGCTCGTCGGTACACCGGTCGCCACGATGGAGCGATGGATTCGCGAGGGTCAGTCGAGTTGGCCCGAAACGGGGATCGTCGGCTCGATGGCAAATTTTGAGGTGCGAGATGATGGCACGATTGCCCCGTGGCTGACCTTCGAGCGACACATGATGATCCTCGAGGCGCTCTACGCGCACCGCCCGTCGCAGCGGTATTCCCAAATTGCCGTCCCCACACTGCTCATTCCCGCCGACACCGGCGACGTGGCGTGGACGTACGACAAGCGCGCCGCCGTCGATGCAGCGCTTGCCCTGCTGAGCGATGGAGACGTGCGCTGGTTCTCGCCGGCACACCACGACATCCACGCTCAGTTTCCGGTCGAATTGGCCGAAGTATTGATTGACCTCTCCCACAAAGGACGTGCTCGATGACCCGCCTGTTGACAATTATGGGAAGTGGCGAGACTGCGCCGACGATGGTGAAGCCGCATCGCACCGTGTTCGAGCGGCTCGAAGCTGGCGCGCCAGGTGCGGTTCCCGCGGTGTTCCTCGACACGCCGTTCGGGTTCCAGGAGAACGCCGATGAGCTCTCCGCCAAGACCGTTGCCTACTTCGAGACAAGTCTCACCCGCACGATCGGTGTCGCCGGCCTCCAACGCATCGAGACGACCAGCACACTGCAGCGCGAGGCGGCGTTCGCGCGTATCCGCCTAGCGCGATTCGTCTTCGCTGGCCCGGGCAGCCCCACCTACGCGCTGCGGCAGTGGGCGGGTACCCCGGTTCCGGACCTCCTCGCCGAGAAGCTGCGAACTGAAGGTGCCGTTACGTTTTCGAGCGCCGCCGCACTCACTCTCGGGTTGGCCACGGTGCCGGTATACGAGGTGTACAAGTCCGGGGCCGATCCGTATTGGCTCGACGGACTCGACCTGTTGTCGCCGATCGGTCTGCCGGTGGCCGTGATCCCTCACTACAACAACGCCGAAGGTGGACATCACGACACACGGTTCTGCTATCTCGGAGAGCGCCGGCTGGCGATGATGGAGCGACTGTTGCCCGACGGTGCGTTTGTCTTGGGACTCGACGAGCACACCGGGGTGATCCTTGATCTCGAAGCCGACACCGCATCGGTCGTTGGTCTCGGCGTGCTCACGTTGCGTCGAGGCGGGATATCAACCGAGATCAGCACGGGCCAGACAGTGCCGATCGATATGCTGCGCGCCGGCCCCGAAGCGAGGTCGGCCTCATCGCCTGTTTCGACAAGTGCCCCCGCAACGGTCGCTGCTGCGACGCAGCCAGCAGGCCCACTTGTTAAAGCATCAGCTGCCCCATCGTTGGCCGGCGACGCTGAGCGACTCGGAGCAATTTTTGACGAAGCGTTGGCGAGTCGCGATGCTGCTCAGGCCGTGTCGGCGGTGCTTGATCTCGACGAGGCGATCGTTGGATGGTCGACAGACACTCTGCAAAGTGATGCGGCCACGCGAGCTCGCGCGTTGTTGCGCTCGATGATCGTGCGGCTTGGCGAGGCTGCGGTTGGGGGACTCACTGATCCGCGCTCGATCCTTGGACCGGTGATCGATGTGGCGCTGAATGCACGCCTCGAAGTGCGAGCCGCAAAGCGATACGACCTGTCCGACGTGATCCGTGATGGTCTCGCTGCGGCGGGTGTTGAAGTGCGCGACACTCCCGATGGTCAAGTGTGGGAGCTCGTACCCACTAGCTGATTCACGGCGAGATCAGGCCGAGCAAATCGCTGGAACGACTCGTTCAGCGGAACGACTGGTTTAGTGGTGACCAAGTCCGGCAACGTTGCGCCGGCCACGACTGCCGGTCACCGTGAATACCCCTAAGAACACGGTCGATGCCATCAGGATGATGGTGGCTCCAGGCGACACATCGATGTGGTAGCTGACCAGCATGCCCGTAAAGCCGCACAGGGCTCCGATGATCGGAGCGATCGTGAGCATCCTTGCGAACGAGTTCGTCATCATTCGTGCCGTTGCCGCTGGAGTGACCAGCATTGCGCTGATCAGCAGCACCCCCATCACCTTCATGGTGAACAGGATCGTGATCGCCAACATCAGCATCAGCAGTGCTTCCATTCGAGCGACGTTGACGCCCGAAACATTGGCGACCTCGGGATCGAACGTGGCGAACAGCAAGTGCCGGTAGCAGGCATAGATGACCACCACCGACAACACGCCGGCGCCGAGGACAGCGAGCACATCGGTGCCGCCGACGCCGAGGATTGAGCCGAACAACACGGCATCGATCGAGCGCTTTGCCTGGCCGAACAGGTTCGACAACGCAAGGCCCATTGCGAACGAGGCCGTGGTGATCACCCCGATGGCCGCATCGGAGCCGATCTTGCCCCGACGGGCCACCCGTCCGATCATCAGGGCCGACAGCAAACCCCATAAGCCGGCGCCGAGATAAAAGTTCACCGACAGCACGGCACTGGCTGCGGCACCTCCGAAAATCGAGTGCGACAGACCGTGGCCGATGTAGCTCATCTGACGAAGCACGACATACACACCGATCAGCCCACAGATGGCTCCGGCGAGCACTGCCACGATGATTCCGTTGCGGAAGAAGGCAAACTGGAATGGCTCAAACAGGTTCACGACGTCGCCAACGGCGAGTCGGTGACCAGCAGGAGTCCGCCATGCTCGAGCACTTCCATAGGTGCGCCGTACGTGCGCTCGAGCACCTGCGGAGTGAGCACGTCGCGGGGGCTCCCGAGCGCAATGAGCTCGCGGTTGACGCACGCGATCCTCGGCAGATGTGTGGCTAGGCCGTTGATGTCGTGCGTCGTCAACACCACAGCCATACCGTCGCGGTGCAGATCGGTCAACAGGTGCACAACCTCGTGGCGGGTGCGCACGTCGACACCTGAGGTCGGCTCGTCGAGCACCAAGAGATCGGGCTTGCGGTGTAGCGCGCGGGCGAGGAACACCCGCTGTTGCTGACCCCCGGACAGTTCGCGAATGTGGCGATTGCCGAGGCCGTCGAGTCCCAACTGTTCGAGCACTTCCGACACATCGCGACGTTCGGACGCTGTGGCCCAGGGGCGACGCATGGATGGCGACCGCGACATCAGCACCACCTCGCTCACCGTGATCGGGAAGTTCCAGTTCACGGTCTCGACCTGCGGCACGTACGCCACACGCAGATTGGGCTCGCGTTTCACTGTGCCATTTGTGGGGGAGAGGCTGCCGAGGATGAGCCGCAGCAGGGTGGTCTTGCCTGAGCCCGACGGGCCGATGACGCCGAGGAACGAACCCGCATCGATCGAGAGATGGATGTGATCGAGCACCAACGGACCGCTGTAGCTGTGCGAAACGCCGTCGACTTCGACGAGGGCGCGGGCCGGACTCGTGATCGCGGCAGCGTCTGTGCGGTCATCGAGGCTCGTCACTGCGGGTACACCGCAGTGTCAACGGTGACATCGCTGATGTCGATGGCCCTTAGCGCTGAAGCATCTCCGCCGAGCGAGTCGACCATCGTGATGAAGTCGAACTGCATTAAACCGAGAAACGAGTGGCCCGGGTCACCGGGTTTACCAGGTAGGTCGTCGTCACGCAGTACATCCACGTACGCAACATTGGTCTCGGAACCGATCTGACGCAACACTGGGCTCGGGAAAACCTCGGATCCAAAGATCGCTGACACACCGGTCTCGCGCACCTGTTTGATCAGGCGGGCTATCTCTTTCGCCGTCGGTTCGTCGAAACTTGACGGCTGAATGGCGCCAATCACGGTCCAGCCGTACGTCCGAGCAAAATACGCATAGGCGTCGTGATAGGTGAGCAGCTTGCGTTGATTCGCAGGCACCGTGGCGGTTGCGGTGACCAGCGCAGCGTCGAGCTGGTTGATTCGGGCGATGAACACAGTTGCGTTGCTGCGATACGCACCTGCGTGAGCGGGGTCCATCCGCACGAGCACGTCCCTGACAATCTCGGCGTACACCTTTGCCAAGGGTGGATTGGTCCAAAGGTGCGGATTCGGCTTGCCGCCCTCAATCGGGAACGAGAAGTCGTAGATGTAATCGGCGACAGGAAGGGCGGCCGTACCCAATTCGCACAGGATGGCTCCGTTCGCGAGGTTCTTCGCAGCGAGGTCCCTTGTGGGTTCCTCGAGTAGTAACCCGTTGGTAAACAACACGTCGGTCGTTGCCAAGATTGCGGCGACGCTTGGCGCCGGCTCGAAGGTGTGAGAGTTGGTGCCCTCTGGGACCAGGCCGGCGATGTCGGCGTGTTCGCCGGCGATGTTGGCCACGATAGATGTGATGGGAGCAACGGTTGAACCGATCCGGAGTCGCTCGCCGGCTGTGATCGCTGTGCCGATTTCGCAGGCGCCGCGAGCTGTGGACTGAGCGTTGTTTGCCGGTGCTACTGCGCCCGTGCTGGATCCTTTGGTGGAGCTGCATGCTGTGAGCACCAACACAATACCGAGCCAAGTCATTCTGGAGCGTTGAAAGATCATTCAAGCGAAGTTATCGCAGGTTGGCGGTAATAGGGCGAGCCGCCGACGTAGGTCACATCGAGCAAAACTTCACGTCGAGCGGCCCCAGTTCGAGCCAAAGATGACGTACGTCACGCGCCAAATTCCAAATTCAGTGCTAAAAAGAAGCAAATAAACTGTTAGGGTGGTTTAACTGCCGCGTCGCCAATCAGGTGCCGGCACAGCCTGAGGAGGCCCCATGAAATTACGCGTAGTTGCGATCGCCGTCGTTGCGTCGCTCGCCCTTGTGGCGTGCGGTAGTGACGAGACCACTGTTACCGACACTGCAGCAGCCACCACAGTCGCTGAAGACGCCGCGGTTGAGACCACGGTCGAAGGCACCGAAACCACGATGGCAGCCGAAGCTGGCGACATCGTCGCCGTTGCCGCTGGTAACCCCGACTTCTCAACCCTCGTTGCCGCCGTGACCGCCGCTGGTCTGGTTGAGACGCTGCAAGGCGCCGGCCCGTTCACTGTGTTTGCCCCCAACAACGCCGCCTTCGAAGCGTTGCCCGCCGGCTTGGTCGACAAGCTGCTCCTTCCTGAGAACAAGGAAACACTCGTCAAGATCCTTACCTACCACGTAGTTTCTGGCAAGGTAATGGCCGCTGACGTGGCCGCTGGAGACGTTCCTTCGGTTGAGGGTTCAAACATCACCGTCACAGTCGACGCCGGAGCGGTCATGCTCAACGGTTCGTCGAACGTCATCGCCACCGACGTGGCTGCTTCGAACGGCGTAATCCACGTCATCGATGCAGTGATCCTGCCACCAGGTCTCGACGTAACTGCTCTCTGAGCGCAAATACGTCTCTGACACCGCAATACAACAGGGAGGGTCCTTTCGGACCCTCCCTGTTGCGCGTCACGGAATGAATCGGCCCGGGGTCGCCATGGCCCGATTGAGCTAGCGACGCAGAATTGACAAGACCTCGGCGGAATTCTCGAGGGTTTCTTTCAGCCCGAGATACATCGAGTCTCGGCGGGGCGCAGCCAAGTTCATGCTGGCGCTCGTGAACCCGAGTGCTAACACCTCGCGGGCGAGCTCGGCGCATTCGTCGGGTGTGCCCGCAATTGCGAACCGGCGCACGAGATCGTCGTCGATCAAGAGGTCGAGTTCGGGATCGTCGTAGCGATCGTGATCGAAGTACCAGCCCGTTGAACGACTGAGGGATGCCTCAATCGCAGCCATCCACGTTCCGCCGTCGCGTTCGACGAGATCGGCCGGTCGGATGAGTTGGGCGTAGTGGGCCACATAGCGTTTCAGGCTCGAGCGAGCAAGGTGTCCGTCGCGAGACACGCACAGGGTGAGTCGTGGAGCGACGTCGATGGTTGCTACGTCGCGGCCAGTTCGCTGCGCGCCTTCGGCAAGCCACGAGAAGTACTGCTGGGTCGTGTGTTCATCAATGAGACGACCTCCGACGAGAGCGATATCGGCCAATTCGCCAGCCAGTCGCATGACTTGCGGACTGCGACTGCCAATAGAGATCGGCACGGATGCCGTTGGCCCCACCATTCGAGCGCTCTGCACGGTGATGGTTTCGCCTTGAAAGGTGACCTCTTCGCCGTTCAATAGCCCCCTAATTGCGCCGATTGCCTCGCGCAACGCTTGCACGGGGCGCGGGTACGTCATGCCGAGTTGTTCGAGTCCGGCGCCGACGCCCAGACCGAGGAACGCCCTGCCTTCTGACGCGTCCTGCAGCGCCGACATAATGCCGGCCAGCACGGCAGGGTGCCGCGAGTACGGGTTAGTGACCATCGGGCCAATCTGGATGGTCGAGGTCTGTTGGCTCACGAGCGCTAACAGCACGAAGCAATCGGGCCAGAACACCACGTCGGAGATTCCAAGTCGGTCGAATCCGGCTTGCTCAGCAATCTGCGCGAGTTCGACGACTTGTCGCGTGCTCATTCCGGGCGTGATCTCTGCTTCAAATGTTGCCGGCACGGGCAGCACCTCTGACCTTGTTCGCTCGCTCTGTGGCGATGGCTGACTCACCAGATGCTAGGTGCGACGTCGCGAGGTCGATTTGGTCGTGCGGCTGAAATTTGGACGAAGTTTCCGTTCAGCGAGCGGCAGCGTTCGGGGCTGCTTTCAGGCGCGAGTTTCGAACGTGCGGTTCAGCCGAACTCAAACGATGTGACGCCGTAGGTTCGGTCGACTGCGATCTGCGGCGTCGACCCGTTGTACATGCGCGCCGTGCCGAACGATTCAGTCATCGAAAACTTGCCGGCAAGGGCAAGGGCGGCAGCGTTGGGCTCGGGTACGTCGAGTTGCACGGGTTGTCCGGCAACCGTGGCCATCAACCCCACAAGCAGTCGTTCGGCGATGTCGGGTCGATCGGCCACAACTGGGCCGAACCTGAAGCCACTGCGGCATGGGCGTAAGCATCCGTAGCCCACGAGGTGGCCGTGTTCAACAACGGTCGCCGTGTGGAACGCCGGATGCCCCACCCAGGCGCGAAGGAACTCTGAGCGGTCGACTGCATGGAACGGTTGGTCATATGCGACAAGTTCGTCGAAGGCGGTCGGGACGAAGGGTACGAGGCCCTGATCGGGGGCGGGCGAGGCCACGCCGTCAAAACGGAGATTGCGGTAGGCAAACGAGAAGCCGGTCTTTTCGTAGAACGGCACCACGTTGAAGACTCCGTCGATTCCGATTGCTGCTCCTGGGCTGAGTCGCGAGCGCATCACGGTGATGAGGTGATTCCATAACACCGAACCAATGCCTTGCCCGCGCAAGTCGGGTCGCATGATGAACAGCCCTACAAACCCGAACTCGCCGTGATACGAAAAGCTGGATCCACCACCAACCATCTCGTCGCCATGGCGCAACGAAATGAACGCGTCGGGATCAAGTGCGTGAGCGATCTCGACGTCATGCAGGCCAGGGTTCCACTGTTCATCGGCCGCCCATTGCGTGATGGTGAGCACCTCGGCTGGCGTCATTGTCTCAAAGCTGTACCCAGGCAAGTCCATCGCCGGAGCGTAGTGGCCGACTGGGCTGCGCTGAGTCAAGGCCGCTCAAGGAACGGAAACCGAGACCAATGGTTGATGACCGGTGGTTGAGCGATAGATTGCAGGGGCTCTCCCCAGTGCGTGTTGAATCAGATCACTGAGTTGAGGGCAATGACTTCCGTATCGAATCCGTTGAATGCCGCGATGCGGATGAAGGCCGTGGGCCGGTCGCGTCATCGCTACTCGAGCGCCGATGCATTGAGCCCTGTGGTCACGATCGATCAACGCGCTGTGCTCAACAAGCAGAGCAATACCCTCACCGTTGCTGGAACCTTCACCTGCGCAGATCCCGATTTCGGGTTGGCGTTCGTGAACGTGTCGGCGATGCAGCTTGTAGACGGTCGCTACCTTGTTGGCCTCTCTCAGGAGCGTTCCGATAGTGGCCCCGGGTTGGTGTGTGACGGCACTGAGCAGCGATTCTCGAAGACGTTCGTGGCTACCCAAGGACGGTTCATCGCCGGTCAGGCCATGCTCGACGGCGATATCCAGCTTCGACCAGCCGATGGCTCGATCTACTTCTCCGGGTTTGCGGCTGTGCCGCTGACGGCCGGGTTGCGAATTACGACCAGGAGTCGCTGGTTCTGAGCCGGCAAGCCAGCATCGCTGTGTCGAGCGGTGGTGGTAGCACCACTTCGAGGTCTGGTGGTTGCACCATTGACGCGGGTGAGGGAAATCACGAAGCTGAACCGCATGATCCTTCCTCACGACAGCGCAATCGCCCCATCCAGCTCAGCTCGCACGGCGGGCGTGACCATTCGGCGATTCGCCGGAGCGCTCGCCGTCACGGTGGCAGCACTCGCCGGTACCTCAATGGTCGGTCTGGACTCAGCGGGTGCCGCTGCGCCGCCTCAGGAGTTGGCGCTAGGCACGTTGACCGGAGAGCAACTGTGTGAGCCGGGCACCAACGACGCGATTGTCACGTGGACCTTCTCGGGTTCGGGCTACGAGGTGGATGGCCTTCGTTTGATAGATGTGGATCAGTTGATTCTGCAGAACTTTGACAACAAGCTCGTGCTTGCTCCGGGCGGGGCGGCAACGGCGTTGGTCGACGAGGACCGTGCCGTTGGATCCACCCGGACCGAGACGGTCACCTTTTGGGCGACAGAGATTGGCTCCGAATTCTCAACACCGATGACAGTCGTTGGCGAGTACACCTTGGTTGCTTGTGAGGCCCCAACGACCACCACGCAGCCAGCGCCGACCACCACGGCTGCTGCGCCGACCACTACGGCTGCAGCGCCAACCACCACGGCTGCTGCGCCAACCACTACGGCTGCAGCTGCGGCGTCAGAGGCGCTCCTGCCTGAAACTGGTGGAAGCACCTCGTTGTTGCCCATCGCTGCAACGCTGCTCGGCGCCGGCATGGTGCTGCTCAGCGTGCGTCGTCGGGTCAACGTGTGATCTGACCGATTGCGGAGAGTGTTCTGAAATTGAGGGCACGTTGACCAGTTGGTCGGCGTGCCCTCAGTCGCGTTTCCAGACCAAAGGGCAATCGTCGTTGTGTAGCGGTTGGCCATCGACCACGTGATGGTGGTTCGCCTTCAGCGCTGATCCGGGCCGGGTGAGATACGTGGCGTCGTCGCCGCAGTAGCGCAAGCTGATGGCCCGCCGATTACGTGTTGTGGTGTTGGGCCCGGCGCCATGAACGGTGCGGGCATGGTGGATGGTGACGTCGCCGGGTTCGGTATCGAACGCAACCACTTCGCAGTCGCCGCGTTGCGCCATGGTGTCGATGTCGGGCGCCTGCGAACCAGTGGTGCCAGGAATGGCCATCGACGACACGAACAGGTTGGGTTGATATAACTCTGGCCACAGGTGCGAGCCCACCACAAACTTCACTGCGCCCGAATCAGATGTGACCGAATCGAGCGGACACCACATCGTGCAGACCTTGGTGCCTTCGACATGGAAATAGCTCATGTCCTGATGCCAAGCCGTGCGTTCGATGGTGCCGGGTTCTTTGGTCAACACGCTGTCTTCCCACAAGCGCACCCACTGCGAACGCATGATGCGCCCGGCGGTTTCGGGCAGCGGAGAGTTACAGGCAAACTCGCGAAACTCGGCGTGCTCGAGCCAATGGTCAACGCCCGCAAAGAAGCGACCACGACCCTTGCTGGGCACGTCGCCGCGCTGCACATCGAGTCCGCTCGCGGCCATCGCGTCGCCCATTGCCGACATGTCGGCGAGCTCCTTGGTGTCGAGTAGCGCCTCGATAGGGGCGACCATGGCATGAAGCAGCGACGGATCAACGATGCCGCGCAGGCACACAACGCCATCGCGCCAAAACGTTTCGATCTCTTGGTCGGTAACCAAGCGCAGTGCTGCTGATGTCATGGTGTTACCCCTTTGCGGAGAAGCCGCCGTCGACCACGATGACGTGGCCGGTGATGTATTGGCTGGCATGCGAGGCGAGGAACAAGACCGCCGGCGCAACTTCTTGCGGAGTGCCGACCCGGTTGAGCGGTGTGCGATCGAGGTGCGGCCGCGTGAGCGCGTCGTGTCCAAGCATGGGCGCTGTCATGTTCGATTCGATGAGGCCCGGGGCAACCGCATTGACCCGAATGTTGTTACCGGCGTAGTGCACAGCCAAGGTCTTGGTCATCTGCACCACGGCAGCTTTGGCAGCGCCATAGCCGGGCACGAATTCGACCGCGAAGAACGATGCGAGTGACGCCATGTTGATGACCGACGCACCGCCGGCCAATGACGACTTTCGGAGCGCTGGCTTCAGTAACTGGGTCAACCGAAACGTGGCCGCGATGTTGATCTGCAGTGCCTCTTCGAACACATCGGGGTCATACTCGTTGCCGCCGTTGGGCATCACTTGGCCTGCATTGTTCACGAGTACATCGAGACTGCTGAACCGCTGAGCTAACGTCGCAATTTGCTCGCGATCGCTCATCATGCACTGCACATATTCGAAACGAGAAAGATCGTTGTCATAGTGAGCGGCCGACGGTTTCGTGCCGGTGATGACCACCGTCGCTCCGGCATCGGCGAATGAGTTGGCGATCGCGTTACCGATGCCGTTTGAGCCTCCAGTAACCAGCACTGAGGCGCCTTCGAAGTTGAAGTTCACGGAGTTCATGGCGGTGCTCACCAGACTTTCTGCCATGTGTTCGTAGCTGCGCTTCGGACGATGGCGTTCGCTGCGCGAACTTCGCCGAGTGAGTAACGCGCGTCTGCTTCGAGTGGCTTGCCATCGAGCACCGCCGCCTCAAAATCTGTCCAGACGCCCTTGTAGCTGTCCATGTAGTTGCCGTGCCCAACCACTGTGCCTTGCCAATCCTTGCCGTCGAACAACCGAACCTCGCCCAAGGCTGAGATCACGATTTCACCCGTAGAGCCGGTGAACTGAAAATGTGGCTGCAGCCCAACAGCGCCGGTGGCCAAGATGACATCGAAACTGGCTACCACCCCAGAGGCAAACTTGCACAGCGAGCGAACCATCGATTCGCCTTCCATCTGTGGCCACAGTCGGCCGGTGACGGCAACGATTTCGTCGATCTCGCCGAGCACCATCCGCAAGGGACGCATCCAGTGCGAACCGGTATCGAGCGCAACGCCGCCGCCCGCTGCCGATTGCTGGAATCTCCACGCCTGATCGGTGGGGTAGAACTCTTTGGTGATGCCAAAGTTGTGCCACGAACGCGCGGTGACAAGATCGCCAATTGCGCCGTTGTTCACGAGGTCGCGAGCGATCAAGATCTCGGGCCAGTACTGAGCGTTTTCGGTGAGCATGAACACGCGGTCGTTGTGCTTCGCAGCTGTAGCCAAGATGCGTTCGCAGGCGTCGACTGTTGGAGCCATCGGCTTTTCGAGCGCCACGTGAACACCCGCTTCGAGCGCCTCGGTGACCAAGGATTCGTGCAAGTGGTGCGGCACCAAAATTGCGAGCGCATCGACGCCGATCTCTACTGCTTCGGCGATGGACCCGCACGCTTGGCCGCCGGTAAGCGCGGCCAATTTGTTGGCGCGCTCGGGGGACACATCGACACATGCCGTGACCACTGTGCGCTGCGAATGTTTGAGCGCTGCAGCATGCCATTCGGCGATTGCTCCGCAGCCCACGAGTCCGAGTCGAAGGTTCTCCACGGCGTGGAGATTAGTGCGAGCCGTTGGGAGAGTCGGTAGGGGAGCGTCGGCGCCCGCCGAGGTCCGGGCAATGACTACGCCTTGATGGTTGCCCACACAGGCTGATGGTCTGACGCAGGGCACTCTGCATCGATGACCGCATCGAGTACTTCGATGGCGTCGTTCACGAAGATGAAGTCGATACGCATATCTTCGAACGTGCCTTGCGGTGGGTTGGTCTTGAAGGTCACGTTGTATGGCGTGAGTGCCGTGTCGGTCGACCAGGAATCGCGAAAGCCGCTTCGGCACATGGTGTCGTACACCGGCGACGTGGGCACGTCGTTGAAGTCGCCAACCACCACAGCCGCGTACGGCATGGGCGGTGGGTTGTCGTCGAGCTGCCAATGGGCGCGGGATTCGGCGTCGGGGTCGGTGCCGTTCCATGCGCCGCCCTCGATCGGGGCGTCGTGCAGTCGGCGCACGAACTCGCGGACCTGCACCATTCGACCCGACCGAGTGACATCGGTGAGATGCACATTGACCACGCGAACCGCCGAATCTGGCAGCACGATGACTGCCTCGTGCATGCCGCACCATGAGTTCGGCATGTCGCCGGTGTCGATCTTGGGTAGTTCGACAAAACGCGATGAAAGGATCGGGAATCGGCTGATGATCATCTGGCCCGCTTGGCGCCGCCGGTTGGTCACTCGGCCCGATGCGTCGACCGAGCTGGCGTCGACATCGAGAATTGGCGAGAACACGCAGTACCGATCGGGGAGCAGTGCTTCGACTTCGGCAGCCTGATCGGCCATGTTTGTTCGTTGCCAGTTTCGGTCGATTTCTTGCAGGCAAATCACGTCGGCGTTGCGGACTGCGTCGATGCATCGGGCAAGGTCGTAGATGCCGTCTGCTCCGAGCGAGTATTGGATGTTGAAGGTCGCGATCTTGAGCACTGTCGACATGGTGACCACAACGTAGCCGGGGAGAGGGCTCTCGATGATCTGGCGGCTCGCGCTGTTTGGCTGATGTTTCACTGCGGGTCACGTCGCTGGGTTACAGTTCTGCCAGAAATTTCGCAACTGCGCTAGGGGAACCGTGTTGAACAAGACCGTGCTTCGATTGACCAAGCGTCAGCCTGCTCGGCTCCGCCGCCGAAACCTTGGAGTTGCCATTGTTGCGCTCACCGCGTTTGGTTTGGTGAGTTGCGGTGGGTCGGCCTCAACCTCTACTTCTGCGGGTGTCTTGCGGGTGGCGAACGATGCCGGCTTCGGTGGATCCGAGACGATGGACCCCTACGACGGCAACCGCTTTTGGCCGGCCATCAACATGGTCTTCGATCGTTTGATCGGCGTCGACAAAGACTTCAGCCCAATTCCTGAGTTGGCCGAGTCTTGGGTCGCGAACGATGCCATGACCGAGTGGACGCTGAAACTGCGATCGGGCGTGAAGTTTCATGATGGCTCCGACTTCGATTCGGCCGACGTGGTCTACTCGATCGATCGAATGATCGACCCCACGTTTGACTCTCCGGTGCGCGCCGTTCTGGGCATCATTGATTACGTCGATGCCGTTGATGCGTCAACGGTAACGATTGTGCTGTCTACCGCCGAGGCCGATCTGCCTGTGCTGCTCGCCGACTACAGAGCCTTGATGACTCCGGTTGATTCTCTGGACACCATCGGCAAGGCGCCCGTCGGTACCGGTCCGTTCTCGATGCAGACCTTCGACCCTGAGGGCACCACGGTGCTTGCAGCGAACCCCAACTACTTCCTCGGAAAGCCAAAGCTGGCTCGCATTGAGATTCCTGCGATCGCTGATGCACAGGCTGCAACCCAAGCACTGCTCGGCGGCCAGGTCGACATGCTGCTCGCTGTCGGTGCGAAGAACGAGTCGTTGTTCAGTGACACGAGCAAGTTCACCACCCAGCGCATTGTGTCGGGCGACTGGAACGGCATCGATTTTCAGGTAAATCACAAGCCATTCGATGACCAGCGGGTACGCAAAGCCTTACGCATTGCGGTCGATCGTCAACAGCTCACCGATGTGGTGCTCGGTAAGGATGGCGGCGTCGTGGCATGCGATACCCCGGTGTGGAGCGGCGACCCCTACCGCTGGGACGGCGATTGTGCGCAAGACATCGAGGGCGCTAAGAAGTTGCTCGCCGACGCTGGCTTCCCCGACGGCATCGATATCGAGATTTTCACGAGCGATGTCGAGGACAACTTTGTTGATCTCGTGCAGGCGTATCAAGAGCAGGTCAAGGCTGCTGGCATCAGGGTGAAGATCACCATGGCCGACGCGAGCGGATATTGGGACAACGTGTGGATGAAGGAGCCGGTGTTCGTTACAAGTTGGGGCCAGCGTCCGGCGCCACAGGTACTCAACGAAGTGTTCCGCTCGACCGCCGCGTGGAACGAGACCGGACTCATCGATACCGAACTCGATGGCTTGCTCGATAGCGCTCGCTCAACGCTCGACAACGATGGGCGAGCAAAAAAGTATCAGGCGATTCAGCAACGCCTGTTTGACAACTCGGCCACGTTCATTCCGTATCACAAGACATTGGTGCGAGCGATGAGTGCCAAGGTCAAAGGCGTTGCGCCGATCGTGATCGATGCCGTTCGGTGGGAGCAGATTCAGGTTGACTGACTCGCAGCCTCGATGACCGCCTATTTGCTTCGCCGCTTGGCGATCTCTCTTGGGGTGTTCACCGTGATGTCGGTGCTCGTGTTTTTGGGTGTCGAGGCGCTTCCTGGTGATGCGTGCACAGCGCTGCTTGGTCGCTCGGCGACGGCGACAAAGCTCGCCCAATGTCGCGCTGCCAATGGTCTGAATGCGTCGGTGTTGCACCGGCTCATCGACTGGGCGAGTGGGTTGCTGCATGGCGACCTTGGGTTCTCGATCAGGCGTGGCAAATCGGTGGTCGACATCGTGATGCCGCGCCTTCGCAACTCGCTGGCGTTGGCAACGGTCGCAAGCCTGATGGCTTTTCCGTTGGCGATTGTGGTTGGCGTTTGGAGCGCCCGACGAAAGGGAACACGAGTCGCCCGAGCCGTAGACACCCTGAGTCTTGTGTTGATGACCATGCCCGAATTCGTCACGGCGTCGGTGCTCTGGTTGCTGTTCGCCGTGTGGCTTCCGCTGTTGCCAGGAGTCACGATGGTTTCGAGCACCGCCTCGCTGCTCGACATCTTGCCGAACATTTGGCTCCCCGCGATCACGCTCGCTTTGGTTGTTTTCGCGCATGTGATGAGGTCGATGCGCGCCAGTTTCTTGGTGACCGAAGAGCGCCCATTTGTCGAGGCTGCGCGTGCCCGTGGCATCGCCGAACGCATCGTTGTTCGTCGACACATCTTGCCCGCGGCGCTGCCGACACCGATCAACGTGATGGCGGTAACAGCGGCGTGGTTGCTCACAGGCACATTCGTGGTCGAGGTCGTGTTCAACTTTCCAGGTTTGGGCCGCATCGCTGTCGACGCGATCTCAGATCGCGACACCGCTCTGATTTTGGCCTTGACGCTGTTCGGCCTGGTTGTGTTCATCGCTTCGTCGTTCGTCTCCGACGCCGTCACGCGGGCGCTTGATCCGCGAATGCGGGCCCAGGTCGCATCGTGATCGGCGTTACCTCGACAGCAACTCGAACCCGTCGGCGCATCACCATGTCGGCGGGTGCCGTGATTGTTGGAGGCCACCTGCTACTTGCTCTCGCCGCGTCAGTGCTTCCGTTGCAGTCGGTGGTGGCGCAGGACTCGAACGCGATTTTGCAAGGAGCGTCGGGTGCTCATTGGTTAGGCACCGATTCTCTTGGGCGCGATGTACTGAGCCGAACGCTTCATGGCGGTCAGCCCTCGATCGGTGTAGCGCTCGTCGCTGTGCTGCTTGCTGCAACGCTTGGCTTCGGTCTCGGAACATTTGCAGCGTTAGCAGGCGGATGGCTCGACGACGCAATCATGCGGGTCGTCGACGTGCTCTTGGCGATGCCCTCGCTGCTGGTGCTGATGCTCGTTGCTAGCTTTATCGGCCGAGAGCCGGTGGTGCTGGTCGCCACTTTGGCGCTGATGTACGCGCCGCCGATAGCGCGTGTTGTGCGTGGCGCATCGGGCAATGTGCTCACGCGTGACTTCATCTTGGCGGCCCGACTCCGCGGAGCGTCTCGACGCGCCATCGTTGTGGGCGAGGTGCTGCCGAACATCGCCGAGGTTTTCATCACCGAAGTGGCGATGCAGTTCACGTGGATCTTGTTGGCATTCAGCTCGCTGTCGTTTCTCGGCCTTGGCACCAGTCCGCCGACGGCCGAGTGGGGTCTGATGATTAGCGACGCCCGCGGATTCATCACGGTCAGTCCGCTGCCTCTGCTCGCTCCCGTAGTGATGTTGGCTTCGCTGGTGCTTGGCGTCAATGCGTTGGTCGACCGACGAGCGCAGGCCGAATTGTCATGATCGACGTTGCCTTACAACTCGACCGTTTTTCGATAGGCGTGGGCCCATTCGATGCAGAGCATCTCAATGCCGTAAAGCCACAGTTGATTCTTCGCGAGCTCTCGCTTGTGGTGCCGGCCGGAACCAGGCTGGGCATTGTCGGCGAGTCGGGCTCAGGCAAGTCCACCCTGCTGCGCGCGTGGATCGGGGCGGCTGGCCATGGGCTGTTCGTTGCTCACGGAACAGCGCATACGGCAGGACACGATTTCTTTTCGCTTGCCGATGAAGACCGTCGCCGACTGCTCGGTTCAACGGTGGCGATGGTGCCACAAAGCGTTGCGATGTCGCTCACGCCCCACCTCAGTGTCGCCCAGCACTTCGCTGAGGTGCTCGGCCAAGACGCCGATCGAACATCTCAGTTGCTCGATGAGGTTGGACTGAATGGCGACCAACTTCGCCGAAGGTTCGCGCACGAACTTTCAGGCGGGCAGCAGCAGCGCGTCTTGATCGCTTTAGGTCTTGCTCGAGACCCGCACATCGTGTTGCTCGACGAGCCGACATCGGCGCTCGACGTAGGCGTTGTACACGACATCTTGAGCATGATCGCCGAAGCGCAGCATCGCCGCGGTTTCACCTTGGTGTGCGTGAGTCATGACCTCAGCGTCATCGATCGCGTCGCCGATCGGGTAGTGGTGATGCGTCACGGCGAGATCGTTGAAGACGCAAGCCGCGAGCAGATGAACCGGCGCCCCTCGCACGCGTACACCGCTGAGCTACTCGCAGCGGCCCCAACGCTTGGCATTCGCCACATTGGGGCCGACCGTGGCACTGCACTCGACCACGAAGCGCCGACACCGATTGTCCGCGCCGAGGCGCTGTCGGTGGTGCGGTCGTCGGCCCGTTATCGACTCGGGCGAGCAAGCGCCGCGTCTGCCACCACGGCGGTTGATGCTCTCACGCTTGAGGTGTTCTCGGGTGAGATTCTCGGTGTGATCGGAGAATCGGGTTCGGGCAAGTCGACCTTGCTCAAAACCATCTGTGGTTTGCTGCCTCCAACGAGCGGAACCGTGCAATGGGCTGATGGGTTCGATCTCGCCACGGCCGTAGAACGTCGGCCCATCGACATGCTTCGACGAATTCAGATGGTGTTCCAAAACCCCGATGACTCACTGAACCCGGCGCACACGGTTCGTCGTCTGATCGACCCAACTGCTCGGCGATCATGGTCTCGATTTGGCTACGCCTCGAATGCTGCTCACGACGAGACGCTGCGAGAACTGCTCAACACGGTGGGGCTCGCTGCTGAGATGCTCGAGCGCCGCGGTGCGAAGTTGTCGGGTGGCGAGAAACAGCGCGTCGCTATCGCTCGGGCCTTAGCGATGAAGCCAGAGTTGCTGTTGCTCGATGAGGTCACCTCTGCGCTCGACGTCACTGTGCAGGCCGGTGTGTTGGCGACCCTGCTCGATATCCATCGGCGGTTGGCGACCACGATGGTGTTTGTGTCGCATGACATCGCAGTGGTCGCATCGATCGCCGATCGAATCGCAGTGTTACGCAATGGCCGCCTTGTCGAAGTCGACGTCACCAACGAGGTGCTGAGTCGGCCTCGCGATCCGTATACGGCGCGGCTTATTGAGTTGGCGCGGCGAAGATCAACAGATTGATCGTGCCTTTGAGCGTTGGTGGGTGCATGCTGTTGGAATGACAACTGCCGTAGGTCAAAAAAGCGCAGTGCTCGTGTTCGATGGTGACTGCGCGTTCTGCACTCGCTCCGCGCAATTCGCCGAGCGCCGATTTGCACACGGTTGCGAAGTCAAAGCATGGCAACGCATCGATATTGAAGCGCTTGGCCTCACTGCACAGCAGTGTGAAACAGCAGTGCAATGGGTTGACAGCAACGGTGTCATCTCGTCGGGGCATGTAGCGATCGCTCGTTTACTCATCGACTCTGGCCGCGGCTGGGGCATCCTTGGACGATTGTTACTCGTGCCCGGAATTTCGCACGTCGCAGCGGTTGTGTATCGCTGGGTTGCTCGCAATCGGCATCGAATGCCGGGCGGAAGCGCCCAGTGCAAGTTGGATGTCTGATGTCCCACGGCGAAGGGTCCTAGGTCCCTAGCTAGCGAGTTTTCGCTTCCTTACTGTGAGTCCAGTGAATCGCACTAACCAGTGCGCCACTTGAACCCTAGAGGAGCCCTGAAGCAATGAAACGTAGAACTCTGGATCTGGTCTTTGGTGTGGGCGGAGTATTGCTCGCCGGACTGCTTGCGGTTCTTGGTCTTGTCATGAAAGACAACGCCGACTTTGCAAAGACCTATGTGCACGACCAGCTCTCGGAACAACAGATCTCGTTCAAGCCGGCCGACACGTTGACCGACATTGAGAAGCAATCAACATGTTTGATCGAGTTCGCCGGCACCGCTTTGGATACCGGCAAGAAGGCCGAGTGCTACGCCAACGACTTCATTGCTCTGCACCTTGCAGAGGGCGCGAAGGCTGCGAAGTTTGAGGGTGCCACCTATGCAACTCTGGGTGGCGAAGTGGGCAAGGCCAAGGCTGCCGTAGCCGATGCCAAGGCCGCAGGAAAGCCCACAGAAGATCTCCAGAAGGCTGCAGATGTGGTGTCTGGCTTGCGAGAGACCGCATTCAAGGGCGAGACACTTCGCGGATTGCTGCTGACCTCGTACGGCTTCAGCGTCTTTGGCGAAAAGGGCGGCCAGGCCGAAACCGTGTGTTTCTTGGTGGCACTAGTGCTCCTGCTTGCATCGCTCGCCGGCTTCATCCATGCGTTCACCACCCCGAAGGACAAAGTTGTCCTCGCAGGTGAGCACAAGGCGTAACAGTTCTCGAGTCCCTTCGAGACGTTGAAAGCAGAGGGAGCGTCCTACGGGGCGCTCCCTCTCGCTTTGCCCCGGGTGCCGCGATGGATTGCTGAGCGGGTCAGGTAGGTGGGTGAATGATGACCACGGGGCAACGGCTGTAGTGCGCGCAGTAGTTCGCAACGGACCCGAGCAAGAGTTCGCTCGACGATCCTGAACCGCGTGAACCGACCACGAGCATGTCGGCGAGTTCGGCGATGCGCACAAGGTCGCCGCCAGGCCTGCCTTCGGGCGCCATGATGGTGTACTGCACGCCTGACGCATCGAGGTTGACTTCTTGTGCGAGTCGCTCAGCCGTAGCCACCACATCGGGGGCCACGGTCCACACAACTTCGGTGGCAACCAGTGTGGGGAACTCCCAGCACGACACCACAAGGAGTCGCGCATTACGCACCTTGGCCTCGTCCATTGCCCACTCAAGGGCATGTCGCGAGTTCTCCGATCCGTCTACACCGACGACAATGCTGCCCATGGGTTCCTCGATTGTTAGGTCCGTGTGATTCTACTGAAAGCTGGCAGCGAAGCGATCGGGTGTGATGCAGTGGCTTCGGCCGAACAACTCGGGACCTCGGCGCTTTGGGTGGACTCAGTCTTTGGGCGGACTCAGTTGGGTTTGATGTCTTGACTGCGCAGCTCGGCGATGCGTTCGTGCAAGAACTCGAACGCCGTGCGACCCTCGGCTAAAACCACGTCGTCGGCAGGGTGCAAGAACAACGGCACAGACAGACGCGAGCGCTTCGCTGAGTCGCCGGTTGGGTTGAGCACGCGATGTGTTGTCGACGGGTAGTAGCCGCCGCTGGCCAAGGCGAGCATGTCGCCACAGTTCACCGCCATGCTGCCGTAGTCGCACGGCACGTCGTGCCAGACGCCGTTGATGTCGCGTACCTGCAGACCCGATTCGTTTGATGCTGGCAACACCGTAAGCAAGTTGATGTCTTCGTGCGCCGCAGCGCGCACGGCGCCAGCGGGCTCGTTGCCAGTGAGCGGCGGATACCGCAGAACACGCAGAAGTGTGCGAGTGCTGCCATCGAGCATCTGATTGAGCGGACGTGAAAATTGTGCCGACACCGATGCGGGGGTGTGGGCCTCAACCCATGACAGCAAGGTGCGTGCAATCTCGGTTGCTTGCTCGGCGTAGCGCAGTGCCGCGTCGCTGACAGTGCTTGGATAGCGGCCCCATGGGTACACATGGAAGAACTCTTTGATGTCGCGAACCGAGTTGCCCTTGGCGGTCTCGGAGACCTCGGGTCCGAAGTAACCGTTCTGGTTTTCTTCGTCGTAGCGATACGCGTACTTGGTGTCGGTGTTGAAGAAGTCGAGCCATTCGTCGTAGATGCCCTGCACCAGAGAAGGCGGCAACGGATGGTTCACGAGCACGGCAAAGCCGGTGTTGTGGAGCGACTCGGTAAACGCTCGCGGCGCGTCAGCAGCCCGAAAATCGACGACATCAACCTGCATAGGAGCCTTACGCTACAGCCGTCTGGGAGCGCTGCTTCGCAACTACTCGGTGGGTCGCACCAGAACAACCGGGCAACGGCTGTGGTGGGCGCAATAGTTTGATACGGACCCAAGCAACAGCTCGCGAACCGAACCGGCGCCGCGAGATCCAACCACCAGCATTTCGGCTTCGGCGGCGAGCCTCACCAGTTCCGGGCCGGGGCGGCCCTGTGGTGTCTGAATCGTGAACGTCACGCCCGCCGCAGCTACTCCGGCGTCCGCAACCAACTTCTCGGCCGTCGACGTGGCACCCTTGATAATTAGATCCTTGTCGGGCGGTGGCATGTAGATGGGCTCCGAGGTGACATAGAGCGGGTACTGCCAGCTGTACACAACTTGCAGCGAACAGCCACGCAGCTTGGCTTCGGTTACGGCCCACTTCAGTGCGTCGTCGGAACCCTCGGACCCATCGACTCCAACAACAATTGTTTTCATGCGGACATGGTGGTCGCAGATGTCATCAGGCGATAGAGCCGAAAGTAACCAGTTTTCCTAACGGGCCGCCACGAGTCCGCCGTCGGCGAGCACCACTTGGCCAGTCACATAGCTCGATGCGTCGGAAGCCAAGAAGAGCGCGGGCCCGACCATCTCGTCGGGGTGAGCCATCCGCTTCATCGAACACGCTTGGGCCATGCGTTGCTGGGTCTCGGGTGTGTTGTTAAGCACCATGTCGGTCTCTACCGTGCCTGGGGCAATCGCATTGACCCGGATGCCGCGTGTTGCGAACTCGGCTGCCATGGTGCGCGTGAACGACAACAGACCCGACTTGGTGCTGGCGTACATCGCCGATGCAACTGACGGCAAGAATGCTCCAGCCGAAATCACGTTGATGACTGAGGCATGGGGGCTCACCAGTAGGTGATCGAGCGCGGCTTCGATGAGGAACACCGGGCCGCGAAGGTTGACATCGTTCACCTTGCCCCAGGCCTCGGCAGTGAGTGATCCGAGTGGCTGGCTCAGCGCTGTTGCTGCGTTGTTGACCACGATGTCGATGCGGCCAAACGCATGCACGGTTGTGTCGACGATGCGCTGGATGTCGTCGAGGTCGCCAAGGTGCGCAGCGATGCCGAGAGCGGTGCCGCCGCGCTGCTGCAAGGCGCGCACGGTTTCGTCGACGGCCTCTGCTTTGCGACTCACGACCACCACGGTTGCGCCGGCATCGACAAAGCCTTCGGCGATTGAGCGGCCGATGCCGCGTGTAGCGCCAGTGACGATGGCGACGCGGCCTTCAAGACCAAACAACTTGTTGATGCGGTTGGTATCCACGAGGCCTCCGAAAGTAGTGCTGCGAATGAGTGATCGAGCAGTGGAACTTAGTCGTGATGCGCGAACGCACGGTAGACGTGCGCTCACGCTTTATGAGGCGGCGGCGGTGAGGAGGCGAGGGGGCGGTGAGGCGAGGGGGCGGTGAGGCGAGGGGGCGGTGATGCGTGAACGCACGGTAGACGTGCGCTGACGCTTTATGAGGCGGCGGCGGTGGGCGGCGGTGGGCGGCGGTGGACGGCGGCGGCGGGGGCGGGGCGGGGGTTAGCTCGGGTTGGATCCGCCGTCGATGGTGATGGTCTGTCCGGTGACCCACGCACCTTCGTTGCTGGCCAACCAGACGCACGCGGCGCCTATGTCGGCAGGAGTGCCCAGGCGTCCGACCGGAATGGTCTTGGCGATCTGCTCGGTGAAGGCCCCGCCGTCGGTGTTGGCCATCAGGCCGAGCGCAAGCGAGTTTGCGGTAACACCGCGTCGCGCCGACTCGATGGCGATGTGGCGCATGAACGCGATGGCCCCGCCCTTGGCCGCTCCGTACGCCGAGATACCCATGCGGTTTCCGACGGTGCCTGCGCCCGAGGCGATGGTGATGACCCGCCCCCACCTGCGTGCTTGCATCCCGACGAGTACAGCGCGGGTGCAGTGCATCACGCCGAACAGATTCACATCGACGAACCGTGCGTACTCGCTGGGCTCCATGTCGACGAATTGCTTCGGTGCGAACGAGTGCGCTCCGGCGTTACCGGCGTTGTTCACGAGGATGTCGATTGGTCCGAGCTCATCGACGCTCGCTTGCACGGCCTCGGCATCGGTGACATCGAACGGAACTGCAGTGGCGACAGCGCCAGTGGCACGAATTGCCGCTGCCGTGTGCTCGGCGCGTTCGGCCACCACGTCGTTGACGAACACATGGCATCCCTGCGCGGCAAGCGCTGCAGCAATGCCAGCGCCCACTGATTGTCCTGCGCCGGTCACCAACGCTGTCTTGCCTGTGAGGTCAAACATGTGAACAGTGTTGCCGGTGTCTGACTTCGCTGGCGCACTCAAGGCCAGCGACAACTCACGCGACGATGTTCACCGTGCGGCCTGGCACCACGATGATCTTCTTCGGGGTGGCACCAGCCAGAGCTGCGATGACCTTGTCGTCGGCGAGCGCAGCGGCGCGCACCTGATCGTCGGCGGCGTCGGTGGGCACAACGATGCGGCCGCGGAACTTGCCGTTTACCTGCACCGGCAACTCGATGGTCTCGGACACCAGTAGCGCAGGGTCCGCAACCGGGAACGGCGTGTTAGTGAGCGAGTCGGTATGACCCAACTTGCTCCACAACTCTTCGGCGATGTGCGGACACAGTGGAGCGATCATGAGCACCAGCGATTCGGCCAGATCGTGCGGGCACGCACCGAGCTTGGTGAGCACGTTGTTGAGCTCGATCATCTTGGCGATGGCCGTGTTGAAGTGCAGGTCGTCCATGTCGGCACGAACGTCGTTGATCGTGCGGTGCAACAACCGAACCGTGTCGATGTCGGCGGCGGCGCCCAGACGCAGTTCGCCAGTCTCTTCGTCGACGAGGTTGCGCCAGAGGCGTTGCAGGAATCGGTGCATACCCACGACGTCGCGGGTTTCCCATGGGCGCGAGGCATCCATCGGGCCCGTGCTCATCTCGTAGAGACGCAAAGTGTCGGCGCCGTAGGCCTCGTACATGTCGTCGGGGGAGACAGCGTTCTTGAGGCTCTTGCCCATCTTGCCCCACTCACGTGTGACCGGCTTGCCCTCGAACGTGAACTGTCCGCCGGCCTCTTGAACGCTTGCCGCGTCGACATAGACATCGCGTTCGTCTTTGAAGGCCGCCGCCAAGATCATGCCTTGGTTGAACAAACGGTGGAACGGTTCTTTCGATGACACGTGGCCGAGATCGAACAACACCTTGTGCCAAAAGCGCGAGTACAACAAGTGCAACACGGCGTGCTCGACGCCACCGACATACAGATCGACGCCGCCCGGATGGCCGTCGCCTTGTGGGCCCATCCAGTACCGTTCAACCTCTTTGTCGACCAGCACGTCGTTGTTGGTTGGGTCGAGATAGCGAAGTTCGTACCAACACGAGCCAGCCCAGTTGGGCATGACGTTGGTATCGCGGTGATAGCTGCGCGTGCCGTCGCCGAGATCCATGTCGATGTCGGTCCACCAGTCGAGTCGATCGAGCGGCGATTCGGGGTTGCTGAACTCATCGTTGGCATCGAAGGTGCGCGGCGAGAACGACTCGGTTTCGGGCAGCAGCACGGGTAGCGACGAATCGGGGAGGCCGATCGGGCCAAATTCGTCGTACACGATGGGGAAGGGCTCACCCCAGTAGCGCTGGCGACTGAAGAGCCAATCGCGCAACCTGAAGTTGACGGTGCCGTGGCCGCGATCGCGGGCCTTCAGCCACTCGTTGGCGAGACGCTTACCTTCGGTCACCGATGAGAGTCCGTTGAGCTCGAGACCGTCGGCGTTGGCCGATTGCACGTAGACGGCGTCGCCGACGAATGCCTCGGGCCATGTGGATGTGTCGAGCGACTCGGCGATGTTGCGTTCGGCGAACCACGATGCGGATGGCTGCTGAATCGCGGGAATCGACAGGCCGAACTGGCGGGCAAACTCGAAGTCGCGATGGTCGCCACACGGCACGGCCATGATTGCCCCGGTGCCGTAGCCCATCAGTACGTAGTCGGCAATCCACACAGGAATCTGCTGCCCGTTGACTGGGTTAGTGGCGAACGAACCGGTGAACACGCCGGTCTTTTCGCGAGTGGCGTCTTGCCGGTCGATGTCTTTTTTGGCCTTGGCAACACTCTTGTATTCGGCGACCGCGTCGATATGGTCGGCTGTGGTGAGTTGGGCCACGAATGGATGCTCAGGAGCAAGCACCATAAAGGTTGCGCCGAACAGCGTGTCGGGACGAGTGGTGAAGACCTCGATGTCGCCTGCCGCGCTGGCGAAACGAACGCGTGCGCCTTCGCTGCGGCCGATCCAGTTGCGTTGCATCGTCTTGATCGCGTCGGTCCAGTCGAGCAGGTCGAGGTCGTCGATGAGTCGATCTGCATAGGCCGTGATGCGCATCATCCACTGGCGCATGTTGCGCTTGAAGACAGGGAAGTTGCCGCGCTCGCTGCGTCCGTCGGCGGTGACCTCTTCGTTGGCCACAACCGTGCCGAGGCCGGGACACCAGTTGACGGGTGCCTCCGACACGTATGCCAAGCGGTGGTCGTCGACGAGGCTGCGTTGCTCACCCGTTGATAGCGACGACCAGGCTCGGCCATCGGGTGTAGCCCGTGATCCGCTTTCGAATGCGGTGATCAGTTCGGCGATTGGTCGCGCACTGCCGACGCCGTTGTTGGCGCTGGTGTCGTACCACGAGTTGAAGATTTGTAGGAAGATCCATTGGGTCCAGCGGTAGTACTGCGGATCAGTGGTCTCGATGCTGCGACGCTTGTCGTGGCTCAGGCCGAGGCGTGCCAACTGTCGGCGCATGTTGGCGATGTTGGCCGAAGTGGTGATGGCAGGATGCTGGCCGGTCTGCACGGCATATTGCTCTGCTGGTAGACCGAACGCATCGAAGCCCATCGTGTAACACACGTTGTAGCCAGCCATCCGCTTGTAGCGACTGAACACATCGGTGCCAATAAATCCGAGTGGATGCCCCACATGCAGGCCTGCGCCTGAGGGGTAGGGAAACATGTCGAGAACGAACATTTTCTCGCGGCCAGCAACCGCTGCTAGGTCGCCGAGTGGCCCCGCCGGGTTCGGTGCCTCGAAGGAGCCATGGCTATCCCACCAGTGCTGCCAACGCAGTTCGATGTCTTGAGCAAGCGCAGATGAGTAACGAAAATTTGGGATGTCAGAGTCGGCGTGAGCCATAGGACTCCCACTCTACGGGCCTGCTGACTAGCTACCCACGACCATTACTCAGGTGCCCATCGTGTCGACGATCATCTCGCGAAGGGTGGACATCTCAACCTCGCCACTCGTGCGGAACAGCACCTTGCCCTCGGCATCGAGAAACACGAAGGTTGGGAACCCTGACAGGCCAAGAGCATTCGCGGCCTCTTGCTTGGCGCTGTCAACGAGCACAGGCCACGGAAACGTCTCGTTGGCGAGCCAGGCCGACGGCGGGAAGTTGGGTTTCTGCGAGTCGGTTGCGGTAGAAATTCCAACGATCTGCACGCCTTCGGGTACTCCGCCTTCGTTGTTCCACTGCACTAAACGGGGAACCTCGCGTTGGCAATGTGGGCACCAATGAGCGAGCAGCACCACCAAGGTTGGCTCGCCCGGTTTGATGGTGATAGCGGAGCCATCGAACGCGGAGCCGTCGAGTTGAGGCGCCTGAATGCCCACTGCTGGATCGTCGCCCTCGGGCATGGTGGGTAGCGCCGCTCCGGTAACGATGACCGGTCTGAACTCTTCGACTTCGGTAGGTAACGAGGTAACTGTCTTGGTGCTGTCGCCGCCAGCAAAGGCAATGATCGCTGCGATCACGACGACCAAAGTGAGAGCGGCGCCGACGCCGATCCACAGGGACTTGGCGGGGTTCTTCTTATGGGGGGTATTGGTGGTGGGGAAGGTCACGATTACTCCTTGGGGGTGGTTGGAGAGGGGACGCTAGTGAGCGCGAAGATGGCGATGAAGCCGACCAGTGCCATGAACGGCAGGGTCACGAAACCGAACTTCTCGAACCACACGTATTCGCACGGGACTGTGGTGTTGCACACGCCGGTGTCGAGTTCGGGAAAGCGTTCGAGAAGGTAGTGGTATCCCGAGATCAGAATTCCGATGCCGGCCAAGGGCAATGAGTAGCGACGGATCAGGGTGTCGCGACGCACCGCAGCGATGGTGAGGATGATCGCCAGTGAATACATCGCGATGCGCTGATACCAGCACAGCGTGCAGGGCAGATAGCTGGCAACCTCGGAGAAGTACAAGCTGCCCGCCATCGATACAGCAGCGATGAGAGCTGCGAGCGGAACACATGCGGCCGACAGCGCGTTGAGCGATTCACGTGCCGATGGACGCCGCATCGCGAGGACACGCATGAGGATCAAAACAACCGAGGCCGCGAGGACCGCGAGGGTCAGGGTGGCGAAGAAGAGTTGCGCTTTGAGGGGGGTCATGTTCAGCAAGTCGTTGAGAACGGGTTCGAAGTTCCCTCGCCGACTAGGTTAGGGAAGCTTATGACTTTGATCACTGGTTCTATCACCGATCGACTACAGCGAGCGGCCGACCGTCCAACGGGGGTCCGCTTCGTCGGTGCTTCGGTCACAACCGCCGACGAGCCGAGCTTTATTTCGTGGGGTCAGATCCACGACGAAGCTCGCGCAGTTGGTGCAGCACTGCAGGCTCGCGGGCTTGTGCCCGGCGACCATGTCGCAATCCTCGGGCCCACCAGCCGCGCGTTGATGACCATCATCCAAGGCTGCTGGCTCAGCGGCATCGCCAGCATGGTGCTGCCGCTCCCGATGCGGATGGCATCGCTCGACGCATTTGTCGAGAGCACGCGTGGTCGCATTCAGCATGGCGACGCAAAGCTTGTGCTCATCGACGATGCGTTGGCGCCGTTTTACCAATCGGGTCCTGGCGATCCACCGATCGAGCCAATGGCGGCAGTGATGCCGCGTCCGGGCAATCCGTCGGGCGAGCGGCTTGAGATTCCTGCTCACGATCCAGAGCGATTGGTGATCCTGCAATACACCAGCGGATCCACCAGCGAACCCAAAGGCGTGATGATTCCCGATCGGGTACTCACTGCAAACATCGATGCTTCCTGCGCTGCGGCGCAGCTCGGTCCCGACGAAGTAATGGTGTCGTGGCTACCGCTCTATCACGACATGGGACTGGTCGGATTTCTCTCGATCCCAATGACCAACGGATGCCAGCTTGTGCAAGCAGCACCTCAAGACTTCATGGCGCACCCGGGCAACTGGATGCAGTGGATCAGCGATCACGGCGGCACTGCGACAGCGGGTCCAAACTTCTCATGGGTGCTCGCCACCCGAGCGCTCAAACGCATGAAGGATCTCGACCTCTCGCAACTCACGCTTGCTCTCAGCGGTGCTGAGCCCGTCGATCCATCGGCCGTTGAGGCGTTTGTTGTTGAAGCCGGCCGTTTCGGATTCAAGCCCGGTGGCGTCTTCCCCGCCTTCGGCATGGCTGAGGTAGCAATCGGTGGAGCGTTCCCGCCGCGGTACCGCGGCTTGCGTACCGACAATGTCGACCGAGTGCTACTCGAGCGAGATCGCGTGGCCAAGCCAATCGACATCACCGACGACACCGAAGCCGACGCGGTGCGTCGCCTTCCGTTGTTGGGTCGTCCTGTCCCCGGCCTTGAGATGCGCATCGTGCATGTCGACACCCGTGAAGAACTTCCCGAACGCCATGTTGGCGAGTTGCTTCTCCGCGGCACTTCGGTCACGCCGGGTTACTACAAGCGCCCCGATGCAACTGCGGCGATGTTCGTCGATGGATGGCTCTGCACTGGCGACCTCGGGTACATGCTCGACAACGAATTGGTGCTGTGCGGTCGCATCAAAGACGTCATCATCGTTGGCGGGCGCAACGTGTTCCCCGAAGACATCGAGCGAGCAGTGGGCCCACTCGAGGGTGTGCGCGCTGGCAACGTGATTGCGTTCGGCGTCGAGGGCTACAAGGGCAAAGAGACTGTTGTCGTTGTTGCCGAAGTTCGCACCGAAGACACCGCCGCAGTGCGGGCTGCCATTCACCATCGCACTATCGAAGTGTGCGGCCTGCCGCCACGCGACATCATGCTGGTCAAGGCCGGCACGTTGCCGAAGACCTCATCGGGCAAACTGCAGCGCGCCAAGTGTCGCGAGTTGTATCTCAACGAAGAACTCGAACTCTTCGAGTAACACACCTCGCTCCAGAGGGTGCGCGTGGTGAGTTGGTTTCTGCAACGATGTGGAGATGAAGGTCGTCTACACGCCTGCCCACCTGCTGCACGATCCAAAGAGCAGCATCGAACAATCTCGGGTGATGGAACCATGGGAGCACATCGGCCGGGGCGAGGCAATTCGCGCGGCGCTACAGGCTGATAAGCGCTTCGATCTGGTGGCACCGTCATCATGGGGTGCCGACCCGATTGACGCCGTGCACGATCCGGGTTTGCTTCGTTTCTTATCGACCGCGTGGGACGAATATCAGATCGCGTGCGGGCCCACGGCCGATGTCGCTCCCGACGTGTTTTATCGGCCTGCGCTGCGCAACGGTATGTCGCCGGGGCGCGAGCCCGAGTCGGTGAATGGTCGACTTGGCTGGTGGTGCTTTGAGACAACCACGCCCATCACCAACGGCACCTACACGGCGGCGCTTGCCGCGGTAGACACCGCAATGAGCGCCACGCAGATTGTGCTCGATGGCGCAGCGTCTGCCTATGGGCTGTGCCGTCCGCCAGGGCATCACGCAACGAGTTCGATGTACGGCGGTTACTGCTTCTTCAACAACGCAGCGATCGCCGCGCACCATGTGGCCACAACGACGGGCTCCAAGGTCACGGTGCTCGATGTCGATTATCACCACGGCAACGGCACTCAAGAGATCTTCTATGCGCGCGACGATGTGCAGTACGTGTCGCTGCACGGCGATCCGGCCCGCGCATATCCGTACACCGTTGGCTATGCCGACGAAACGGGCGCAGGCAGGGGAGCGGGATCAAACCTCAACCTTCCGCTCGCAGCGCGCACCGAAGACGATGCGTACGTCGCCGCGCTCCAACACGCATGTGACTCCATTGCGTCGTTCGGGTCAAGCATGGTCATCGTGTCGCTCGGACTCGATACTTTTATCACCGACCCGATCTGCGACCTCTCGGTAACAACCGATGGGTTCGAGCGGTGCGGTGCAGTAGTTGCCGAGCTTGGCCTTCCCACAGTTGTGCTGCAAGAGGGCGGCTACGACATCTCGGCGCTGGGCGACAACGTTCGTCGCTGGCTCATTGGCCTAGGCGCCTGACAACAAGCGCCCAGCAGCGCTGGCGCTACGACGCCTTGACTGCGTTGATCACCTGCTGCCAACGCACGGGGTCGGTCTTATAGGGCGTGTAGAAGCTGATGCGCTGAATCACATCGCCATAACGCTGGTGCAGCTCAGGAGCGATGTGCTCGGGCTCGCCCACCACCGCAAACGTGTTGAGGATTTCGTCGTTGATGAGCTTTCCCATCTCGACCCAACCGCCCTGCTTGCTCAGCGTGTTGAGCTGCTCTTGCAAGCCGCCCCATCCGTGGATGTCGAGCACGTTTTTGTAGGCAGGTGTCGAACCGTAGAACGCGATCTGCTGACGGGTGCCGTCGATGGCTGCGGCCATTTCGGCTTTGTCGGTGCCGGTGACCACAAAGCTTGGCCCAACAATCTCGAAGCCCTCCATGGTCTTGCCGGCCTTGGCGCGACCACGGGTGAGCGCCGGAATGGTGACCTCGCGTAGGTACTTCTCGGTGGTGAAGCCGTGGCAGATGAAGCCGTCGCACACTTCGCCCGCAACCTCGGTCATCAATTCGCCAACGCCTGCGAGAAAGATCTTTGGCACGCCGTACTCGCTGATGTCTGAGGCGGCAGGAGCGAAGAACGGTGTCATCAACGTATGGGTGTAGAACTCGCCGCGGAAGTTGAGTGCGGTGCCGTTGAGCCAGCAATCCCAGATGGCGCGCATCGCCAGAACCATCTCGCGCATACGGGCCGCCGGGTGGCTCCACTCCATGCTGAAACGCTTGGTGATGTGTGGCTTGATCTGGCTGCCGAGGCCCATCACGAAGCGGCCCTTTGAGAAGCTCTGCAAATCCCAGCCAGTGTTGGCGAGCGTCATTGGGCTGCGCGCAAACGCTACGGCAATCGACGTGCCGAGCTCGAGTGTGGTGGTGTGCTCTGCGGCGAGCAGCAAGGGAAAAAATGGATCGTGGCTTGTCTCAGCAGTCCATGCTCCCGAGTAGCCAGCGGCTTCGGCTTGCTTGGCCTGTTCGGCGACCTTGTGCAGGTCGGTACCGATTCCTCCATCAACCTTCATGTGCGAATCCCCCTCGTGTCATGTGCTGCATGAAACCTATCGCCCGTGTTGCAGGCGTGGGTACTTGATCGGGTGAGTCAGCCTTCGGTTTGGTCGCGAAGGTACTGCTCGAGTTCGGCTGCGAGTTCGTCGCCGGTTGGAATCTCGGCGTCGGTGAATTGGCGATCGCTCGACGGGTGGTTCTCGACGCTGTCGTACACGGCCTCAAGTTGGAGGACCATCTCGCGGTGGTCGTCGTTGCCAGCCACGAGCTCGTCGAGCCGCTCACGTTGGATGGCTGTCTCCTGCCGCGGGTCCGCGCCATCGACCCGGACACCGCCGTACTGGTCAAGGCCGGTGAGCAACGAAACTGTGGCGGCCGGATAGGCCATTGTGGCGATGTAGTGGGGCACTTGAACCCAGAGTCCAAGCGACTCGATGCCTGCATCGTGAAAGGAGTGCTCGAGCACCGAAGCGACACCTGCAGGAACATCGACAGAGTTCTTTTGAAGATGCAACGAGGCGACGAGTTCGGCCGAAGGGGCCGAGACCGACAGGCGAGCTGGGCGAGTGTGCGGCGACGCAAATGGGTATGCGCCAAGCGCAACCATGCGGCGCACGCCGAGTGCCACGCCAAGCGCCGCGACCTCGCGAGCGAAGTAACGCCAGGCCATGTCGGGCTCGGGGCCGCTGAGCAACAGCACAGCCTTACCATCGAGATCGTGTCCGAGCTTCAGTTCGATCTCGGGCCATGTGAGTTTGGTATTCACGCCGTCGCGCAGTTCCATTGTCGGACGCCGAGCGCGGTAGTCGATGAACGTGTCGCTATCGAAGGTGGCAATCGTATGCGCGTTGCACTCGGTTTCGAGAGTGGCCATCGCTGCACCGGCGGCGCCACTTGCGTCGATCCAACCGGTGAACATCACGACTAGCGCTGCGTCGTGAACCTCGGGTGCAGCTCCGTCGACGAACGTATAGGCGTTGGTCATTTCAAACGTCCGAGCGCCTCGAGGGCTTTGAGCGCGGCGCCGTCGACTTGCATCTTGAACGGGAGCAGTTCTTCGGGATCGCGATCGCCCAGCGCACCACCGAGGTAGCGCGAGTAGACACCCTCAAGAATGCACGCCAGTTTCCAATAGGCGAAGGCCACATAGAAATCGAGTTGGGAGAGGTCGCGGCCGGTGACTTGCGCGTAGCGGTCGGCGAGATCCTGACGATTCAAAAAGCCTGGAGCGCTGGTGGAAGAACCGGTCCATGCAGAGCCTTCGTCGTCGGGGCCGGTCCAGTAGACCATCAGCAGACCGAGGTCGGCGAGTGGGTCGCCCA
>CAMASN010000032.1 GCA_945861025.1 Ferrithrix thermotolerans DSM 19514 | reverse complement strand
GTCGTGCCCGACTTGCTGAGCGTGGCGAACAAGTCGAACAATTCGATGGTGGTGGGTTGGTCCACGCCGCTGAGCGCTTCATCGAGCAACACGACCGAAGCCTGTTGGGTGAGCGCTCGAGCAATGTAGGCGCGCTGCAATTGTCCGCCCGACAATTCGGACAGCGAGCGCGCCTCGTATCCCGAGAGGTTCACTGCAGCGAGCGCTTCGCTGGCCGCAGCGCGATCGGCGGCCGTTGTGCGCTGATGCCACGAACGAAATCGACGACGGCCAGCCATGACCAACTCGCCCACTGTGATGGGGAAGAGCAGATCGGCTTCGCTGCGCTGCGGGATATACGCAACGTCCATTCGGTCGACTCGATCGTGACAGTGAACGCCGTTCACATCTACTTCGCCCGAATGATTCACCAGACCACAAATGGCTTTGAACAAGGTGCTCTTGCCAGCACCATTGGGCCCGATGACACCAATCAACTCACCAGGGCGCACCGAGAAGGTGACGTTGCGAAGCGCCTCGCGGTCGCCGTAGCGAACGCCTACATCGTGCAGTTCCAGGACTGCGTCGCCGTGCGAGTGGCTCACGAGCAGGCAAGTCCCTTTTCGAGAGCGGCAAGGTTCGACTGCATCAAAGAAACGTAGTCCGCTCCGCTGGCGATCTGATCGCTTGACAATGTCTCGATCGTGTCGAGCACTTCGGTGGCGGCACCAATCTCGTCGGCGATCATCTTCGATAACTCGGCGGGCAAGTTGGTCTCGAAATAGATCGTGGTGACCTTGTGGTCCTGAGCGCTGCGCGAAATCGCTTCGAGCGTCTTTGCAGATGGCTCGTCGGTGGGCGACACCCCCGCGATAGCGATCTGCTCAAGGTTGTAGTCGTGAGCGACATAGCCAAACGCTCGGTGTGCCGTCACGATTACTCGGCTGGCGCAGCTCGCCAGACCACTACGGAAATCGGCATCGAGCTTGGCCAGCATCGAGGTAAACGAAGCAGCGCCATCGGCGGCATCAGGCGCATCGAACGAAGGGAAGGTAACCAGCGTTGCCCGCACCTGCTCGACCATGAGTTGCATGTTGGTGGGCGACAACCACACATGCGGATCAGAGCCATCGCCGAGTACTTCGCCGTCGACTTCACCCTCGGTGCCTGCGAGTTGCTTCGAGACCGCGATGAGCTCGACGCTCTTCAGCAGATCGACCTTGCGCACGCTGTCCGGTAGCGAGGCCACGGCCTTCTCGACGCTGGGTTGAAACCCACCACCGAAGTAGAAGACGACATCGGCCGATTGCAGTTCGGTGACTTGGCGCGGCGTGGGTTCATAGTCATGTGCTGGCTCACCTGGGGGGATCAGCTCGACCAACGACACTTGCGAACCGCCGACAGCTCGAACGATCTCTTCGATCGGATAGAGGGAAACGGCAACCTTGAGCTTGCCCGGCTCAAACGAAGTGGATGCGCCCGAGCTACCGCAAGCCGTAGACAGAGCGACCAGACCAGCAACAAGCAGCACGATTCGAACAGATTTCATCAAAGCACTCTAACCATAATGAGAGTGATTCCCACAAATAATGAGAGTGATTCCCACAAATAAACTGAACCCGACGGTGGCCCGCTGCTACAGACCGAGCTCGTATTCGGCGATGTGCACCGCTCGGCCCTCGTCGATGGACCGGTGCGCTGCCGCCCCCATCACAACCGACCAGAGGCCGTCGTCGACGGTGACCTCGGCGGGCGAACCTGTGCGTAGGCACTCGATGAAGCGAAGGTGCTCGAGATACGACGAGCCGCCATGGAACTCGGGATATGGAACGTCGGCCGGCGTGGGCGCGTCTACCTCGACAACGCCAGGCTGATGGCGACGGCCAACGAACACGCTGTTGCCGGGGAAGGTGGTCTCGAGTTTTGCTTTGTCGCCAACGACCGTGATCTCTTGTTCGAATCGACCGCCCTCGGCGAACATCGAGAGATCAAGTGCACCGCGCACCCCGTTTGCGAAATCGACAACGACGAACGCGTTGTCCAAGATGTCGGGCACGCGACCGTCGTAGACCTCGTCGAGATGGTTCACGTCTTGACCTCCAGAAGCGAACACGCGGGTGGGCTCGGCGCCCGCCACCAGTCGCATGAGGTCGAAAAAGTGGCAACACTTCTCGACCAAGGTGCCGCCGGTGTTTTCGCTGAAGCGATTCCAGTCGCCCACCTTCACCAAGAACGGAAACCGATGCTCGCGAATCGACACCATGCGCGTGGTGCCACACACCCCCGCAGCGAGTTGTTTGAGCAAAGTGGACACAACCGGGATGTAGCGGTATTCGAGTCCGACCCAAGTCATTGCTTCGCGACCGGCGGCGCGCTGACGCACATCGAGACAGTCGGCGACCGTTGTACACATCGGCTTCTCGACCATCACCGCAAGATCGGTGGCAAGCACATCGGCAAGCAGCGCTGCATGTGTGAAGTTTGGCGACGCAATGACCACTGCGTCGAGATCGTCACGTTCGAGTAATGCCCGATGATCGTGATACGCGTCGACAGGTCGGCCTGCGCAAGCTGACGCGAAATCGAGGGACGTCTGCACCGGATCGCTGATCGCGACGACCTCGGCGTTGTCGATCTTGGCGATGTCGAGAATGTGTTCGCAGCCCATCATTCCGGAGCCGATGATGCCGTAGCGCACAGGCGCAGTGCTGCGAGAAGAAGTAGAAGCCGTCGTCATAGTTATTGGACAACGCTATAGCGAGGTCCGTTCGGCACACGGTTTCATCTGCGCAAGGCTTGGGCCCGCAGGCAGCAGATCTGATTCGTACCAAACGAGACGGCGGCGGCCTGCGGTGCAAAACCGCCGCTGATTGCCGACATCTTGCGCAGTTGAAACCGGTGTTCAGCCTCAGCTCAGTGCGTCGAGAATGGCCGCCGACGAAGACGTGCCGATGCGGCTCGCCCCTGCCTCGATCATTGCGAGAGCAACTTCAGCGGTGCGAACGCCACCCGAGGCCTTCACGCCGCACACGGCACCAACCGTATTGCGCATGAGCCGCACGGACTCGAGAGTGGCTCCACCGGTGGGGTGGAAACCGGTTGAGGTCTTCACGAAGTCAGCGTTCGCACGCATCGCTGCCTTGCATGCCTGCACGATCTCGTCGTTGGTCAACGCTGCGGACTCAATGATTACTTTGAGAAGTCGCGGATGTGGCACACGGGAGCGTACCGCCTCGATGCCGGCCTCTACAGCAGCCCAATCGCCTGCCTTTGCGCACCCGAGGTTGATGACCATGTCGATCTCATCAGCGCCAGCGGCGACGGCCAATGCGGCTTCACCAGCGACAACCGCGGCCGGATGAGCTCCCGAGGGGAACCCAACCACGCTGGCGGTGCGGACTGCCGTACCAACCAAGGCTGCGTGGGCAACACCCACCATTGATGGCGAAACGCACGCCGCATACGCCTCAAGCTCGACCGCCTCGCGACACAGCGCAATCACCTGATCGGGTGTCGCCTCGGGCTTCAGAAGCGTGTGATCAAGCATCTGCGCAACAGCGTGGCGGTCCATCGGCTCATCGTACGCGCCGCATAACGCGTAGTGTGCCGAGCATGAAGGCAGCGGTTTACTACTCCACCGGCGGACCCGAAGTATTTCGATACGAAGAGGTTGCCGATCCAGTCATTCGCGACAACAGCGTGCTCATTCAGGTGGGCGCTGTCGGAATTCAAGGTGGCGATGTCCTCAACCGTCAAGGTGGCGCGCTGGCAAGCAACCCACACATCGTTGGCTACCAAGTGGGCGGAGTTGTCATCGCAACAGGCCCCAAGGTGACCACGTTGCGGGTGGGTCAAAAGGTTGCGGCAACGATGGCGTTCGGCAGCCACGCCGAATTGGTCAGCGTCCCTGAGACCTCAGCCTTCGCTGTGCCCGACTCGATGTCCGTGCACGACGCAGCAGGCATCCCCATCGAGTTCGCAACGGCCGACGACTGCCTCTTCGAATTCGGCGGCCTCCAAGCGGGCGAGACCGTGCTTATCCAAGCTGGCGCTAGCGGCGTCGGACTCGCAGCGATTCAACTCGCCAAACAAGCGGGCGCTTCGATGGTGCTCGCCACGGCATCAAGCGATGATCGGCTCGATCGACTTCGCGAATACGGGTTGGACCACGGCATCAACTACTCGAACACCGACGTGGCCGCACAAGTAATGCGGCTCACTGGGGGCAAGGGAGTGAACTTGGTGGTCGATTCGGTTGGCGGCAAGACCCTCGAGGGCAGCATTGCGTCATTGGCCTATCGAGGTCGCGTGAGTTGGGTCGGCCGGGCGGGACGCGAAGAGCAGGCTCCCGAGATCTGGCCGATCATGATGAAGAACGGTTCGATCCATGGCGTGTTCCTCGGCGCAGAGCTCGCAATGAATCCAGTACGCACCCGCACGATGATCGATGGTCTCATCGCGCGAATTGCTGCGGGCCAACTCACCGTTGTCACAGACAAGGTGTTTCCACTCGCCGAGGCCGAAGCGGCTCACCGCTACATCGAAAGCCGGCGGGCCTTCGGCCGCGTGTTGTTGGTCCCCTAATCCAGCAGCGTCTGGTAGCACAGGGCAGCACTAGGCCGCACCGCGCAGCAGTGCAATCACTAGAGTCGCCGCATGGCAACCACTTCAGAAATCAGTTACTTGGTAGATGGCGTCACGATGATCGGCCATCTCGCTGTGCCTGACGCTCCCGGTTCTTACCCCGCCGTTCTTGTGAACCACGAGGGGCCCGGCATCGATGACCACGCCAAAGGCCGCGCCAACCGCTTGGCCGACCTTGGCTACGTAGCCTTCGCTCTCGATTACCACGGCGGCGGGCAGCGTCTTGCCGATAGGGGCGAGATGATGGCCCGTCTTGGAGCGCTGATGGGTGATCCCGAGCGCACTCGTGCTCTTGGCCGCGCTGGCCTCGATGTGTTGCTTGCTCAACCACAAATAGACCCATCACGCGTGGCCTCCATCGGTTACTGCTTCGGCGGAACGATGGCGCTCGAACTCGCTCGCGGCGGCGCCAATCTGCTCGCCGTGGTTGGTTTCCATTCGGGCCTCGCCACGGCGCGACCACAAGACGCCACGAACATCACGGCCAAGGTTCTGGTGTGCATCGGTAGCGAAGACCCAATGATTCCTGCCGCGCAACGCGGCGACTTCGAAGCCGAGATGCGCGCTGGCAATGTCGACTGGCGAATGAACATCTACGGCGGTGCGGTGCACAGCTTCACTAACCCCAACGCCAGCGCCGCAGGTATACCCGGCATCGCCTACGACAAGCTCACCGACGAACGGTCATGGCGGGCGATGCTCGACTTCTTCACCGAAGTAGGCATGTGACATTGTCATCCGCTCGGCCGCCAAGCGCGAATGCGCTGAGCTGGCGGCGCTTTGGCAACCAAGGGTTGCTGCTCGATTTCGATAACGGTGAGATTGCCTCACGTTGGTGTCGGGCAATTAACGAGGCACCACTCGACGCGCGGGCGAGACCCGGTTGGCGATCAGTGCTCGTCGAATCAACGATGTCATCGAGCGCGCTCATTGAAGCCATCTCGGTGCTGCCGCTCGACCCTGCGGCCGAGCGCGTGGCCAACGAGATCACCATCGATGTCAACTACAACGGCGATGATCTCGACGACGTTGCCGCAGCAGTGTCGATGTCTCGCGAAGAAGTCATAGCACGACACTGCGCCGCCACCTACACGGTTGTCTGTCTCGGTTTCTCGCGCGCTTTTCCGTATCTCTCGGGCCTCGATCAGCGCCTCTGGCTCCCCCGCCGCAACACGCCGCGCGTCCACGTGCCCGGCGGTTCGGTTGCTATTGCCGTCGACCAAGCCGGTATCTACCCGCAGACATCGCCAGGCGGCTGGCACTTGTTGGGCCACACCAACGCCGTACTTTTCGACCCCACTCGGGGTCAACCTTCGCTGCCGCAACCAGGCGACCACGTTCGTTTCGTGAGGCTCAGCGCGTGAGCCACTTTGTTGTTCTCGACCCCGGCAATTTGTCGCTGATTCAAGACCTTGGGCGCTCGGCGTTCGCAGCACAGGGCGTCGCTCGGGCCGGCGCTGCCGATCTTGGCTCACATGCTCTCGCTCAGCGATTGTGCGGCAACAGTCCGCACGCCGCCGGCATCGAAGTTCTGCTAGGCGGCCTGAAGTTGCACGCCGAACGACCGTGCACGCTTGCCGTCACCGGGGCACCTGTCGACGTGCGAATCAATGGCGAGCCTCACGGGCAGAACCACGCGCTTAATGTCGTGGCCGGCGATGAGATCTCCCTCTCGCGAGCGGCTTCAGGGATGCGCGTGTACGTGGCGTTCCGCGGCGGTATTGAAGCACCAACCGTGTTCGGTAGTCGCTCGCGCGACACCTTGGGCGGCATCGGACCAGAGCCACTTGCTGCGGGCGACACTGTGACCATCGCCGACCTCGCTGTAGGGCCCGCTTGGTTCGATGTGGTTGCCGTGCGGCCTACAACAGATGAGATCGTCATCACGCTCGCGCCAGGGCCACACGACGATGCACTCGATGCCGGCGGATGGGAGACGCTGCTGCACACCGTGTGGCAACTCGATGCACGCAGCGACCGCATCGGCTTTCGGCTTGCCGGATCAGCGCTGCCTGCGCCGTCGCCCGACCTTGCGAGCTTTCCTGTAATCGCCGGCTGCGTGCAGTTGCCTGGCAACGGGCTACCAGTGGTGCTGGGTCCCGACTGCGGCGTCACTGGCGGATATCCGGTGCTTGGCATCGTCGAACAGGCTGCGCTCAACGCGTTGGCGCAGGCTCGGCCTGGGACCCACGTCAGGATGCGCCGTTCGTACTAACGAGTGCAATGTGTCACACACCCTGAAGCGCCTAATACGATACTGAACGGTCTAGTTTCGTAATCATCGAGCCAATCGGCCATCAAGAGAGCGACGCGCGCGTGTCCACAACACATACGGCAATACAAGACGACCTGCAATCTGATCACCACGAACGGCGTTGGTGGGTGCTCGGCGTGCTGATTCTCAGCATGACCATCATCGTCATGGACAACACCATCCTCAACGTGGCAATCCCCTCGCTCATCAGCGATCTACACGCCTCGAACAGCCAGGTGCAGTGGATCATCGACTCGTACACGTTGGTGTTCGCCGGCCTGCTGCTCACCACGGGCAGCCTCAGCGATCGGTTCGGCCGCAAAGGCGCACTGCAAGTTGGAATCGTGTTGTTCATGGCCGGTTCGGTGTTCTCGGCGTTGGCAACATCAGCGTCGCAACTCATCGTCACTCGAGCCTTCATGGGTATCGGCGGCGCGTTGATCATGCCCTCGACATTGTCGATTCTCACCGATGTGTTTCGCGATCCGAGAGAGCGCGGCCGAGCAATCGCACTTTGGGCAGGCTTTTCTGGGATCGGGGTTGCACTCGGACCCATCACCGGCGGGTTGTTGTTGCAGCACTTCTCGTGGAGTTCGGTGTTTTGGGTGAACGTACCCGTCGGTGTGCTGGCCCTAGTGGCCGGCGGCATGTTGCTCACAACATCTCGCGATCCCAACCAAGGCAAGCTCGACCCGCTTGGCTCACTGCTCTCGATGCTCGGCCTCGGAGCACTGCTGTACGGCATCATCGAAGTACCCGTACGCGGTTGGTCCGATCCGCAGGTCATCGCCGGATTCGCCGTGGGCATTCTCGCGATCGCCACGTTCATTGCTTGGGAGTTGCGCATCGACCACCCCATGCTCGACATGCACTTCTTCCGCAACCCTCGCTTTGCCGCCGCCAACACCGCCATCACACTCACGTTCTTTGCGATGTTTGGCTCGCTGTTCTTGATGACCCAGTACTGGCAGTTCGTGCAGGGCTATAGCCCACTTGAAGCGGGCGTGCGGCTCGTCCCTTACGCGCTAGCGATGATGATCGTCGCTCCGCTGTCCGCTCGAATTGTCGAACGCATGGGCTCGAAACGGGTCATCGTTATCGGCCTCTTTCTGGTCACCCTCGCCCTTCTGCTGCTGTCGTTGCTGCACCGCGACACCCCATATCTCATTGCGATCATTCCGTACAGCCTTCTGGCTGCCGGCGTCGGCATGATCATGCCTCCCGCCACCGAATCGGTGATGGGTTCGCTGCCCCGCGAGAAGGCCGGCGTCGGCTCGGCGGTCAACGACACCACTCGCCAAATGGGCGGAGCGCTTGGCGTCGCGTTCATTGGCAGCGCCGTGTCATCCGTATACGGGCGTCGCGTCGATTCCATTGCGAGCACATTTGGTCTCAGCGGCCAAGCCCTCAGCGAAGCACGTTCATCGCTCGGCGGCGGTCTCAAAGCCGCCGGCGATCTTGGCGATCAGGCACTCGGCTTTTCGATCGCTGTCAAAGACGCATTCGTGGCGGGCCTCAGTTCTGGTCTGCGTCTCGCCTCGATTGTGGTCGTGGTGGCTAGCGTTGTCGTGTGGCGCTACCTGCCAGCACGCGGAGCCGATCACGTTGACGAATCAGCCGAGATGTCAGCCATTGAGCTCCCATCGCTCGTTGCAGGCGAGTAGACATTTGCTCATGACCCGCACCGCGCCCGCCCAACTAGCGCCGAGCAACGACACTGCGGTGTCGCGTAAACCAGGTCGCCCTCGCGATGCTCGGTGCGATCAAGCCATCCTCACCGCCACGCTCGACATCTTGCGCGAAGGCGGTGTTGTCGGTTTGTCTATCGATGCTGTCGCAGCGCGAGCTGGCGTAGGCAAGGCCACCATCTACCGACGCTGGTCGTCGAAAGAGGCACTCGTACTCGAAGCGCTACAGGCCGATACCGAGCCAATCGAGGTGCCCGACTACGGCAACCTGCGCCGCGAACTCGAGACCTACTTCGATCAGATCATCGATCGTTTTGCAACCAGCGGAAGTTCCGACGTATTGCCCCATCTCATCGAAGCAGCCTGCTACGACTCCGAGGTTCGAGTCTCGCTCGACGAGTACATCAAACAACGCCAGAAGCCACTCCAGGCCATCTTGCGGCGCGCCTCGCAACGAGGCGATCTCTCACCCGACGTTGATCGCAACGTAATGGTCGAGGTCTTGGTCGGGCCCGTGATGTATCGGCGCTTACTGACCGGCGGACGCATCGATCGAGCCTTTGTTCGCAAGCTGCTCGACCTCGTTCTCTAGGCGCCGCATCACAGGCTGTTCGGTCAGCCGTTACTGACTGACGCAACAGGTGCGCTGACTGATGGAGTCAGTAGTAGCAAAGAATAGTTGAGCTTTATATCGTCGCCGCCGTGACCACACCGATCTCTTCTTCTTCCGCCAAGATCGACACGTTTCTTCGCGACAGTGATGCGCCCACTCCGTTCGTTGTCGTCGACGTCGATCTCGTCGAAGAGCGTTACGTGCAACTCGTTCAAGCAATCCCTGCGGCCCGCGTGTATTACGCAGTCAAGGCCAACCCTGCACTGCCGATCCTGCGCCGTCTTGTTGCGCTCGGCTCAGCATTCGACGTCGCCAGTCCGGCCGAGATCGATCACTGCCTCGAGGCCGGGGCGAACCCCAATGACATCTCCTACGGCAACACCATTAAGAAGCGCCGCGACATTGCATACGCGCACTCGTGCGGCGTGAGTCGCTACACAGTCGACGTCGAGGCCGAACTCGACAAGGTAGCTGTCGAAGCACCTGGCGCCTCAGTGTGCGTGCGGTTGCGTCACGATTGCGGTGGCGCCGATTGGCCACTCTCGCGCAAATTCGGCGCAGAGGCTCCCGACGTTGTTCGCGTGCTTGCACTGGCGGGCAAGGCCGGACTCGAGTCGGGTGTTTCGTTTCATGTCGGCTCACAGCAGCGTGACCTCGGCGCGTGGGACGACACACTTGAGGTGGTCGCCGAGATTGTCGAGCGTGCACGCAATCAGGGAGCGAATCCAACTTTTGTGAACCTCGGCGGCGGCTTCCCCGGCACCTACCGCGAAGCAGCCCCAACAATCGATGCGTATGGTGCCGCAGTGCGCACCGCATTGGCCAAGTGGTTTCCCCTCGGCCTCACCGAGGTGATGGTCGAGCCCGGCCGTTACTTGGTCGCCGATGCGGGTGTGTTGCGCAGCGAGGTGGTGCTGGTGTCGCGGCGCTCTCCCGCCGACAGCGAGCGATGGATCTATCTCGACTGCGGCAAGTTCCACGGTCTCGCCGAGACCATGGACGAAGCAATTCGTTATCGGCTGCGCACCCCTCACGATGGTCAGACCAGCGGCCCGGTTGTGCTTGCGGGCCCCACGTGCGATTCGGCCGACGTGCTCTACGAAAAGAGCGCCTACGAGCTCCCCTTGGCGCTTGCCGAGGGTGACATGGTCGACATCTTGTCTGCAGGCGCCTACACCACCACATACAGTTCGGTGGGCTTCAACGGCTTCCCGCCGCTGCAAGAGCACTACGTGTAATTCGGGGCGCTACGCCAATGCTGCTGCGAGCAACTCGTGCTCAACGGCACCAATGGGGAGCAGCGCCACAGCGCCCAGACCGGCTGCACTCATCTTCGCTGCGGTCTTGCGAATCACCTGAAGCAGATGGTCACGATCGAAGCGTGGCGCCATCTCAGCTAACTGTGTCTCGATGAAGACGAGACACGCTGCGTCCTCAAGCGTCTGAGTGTCGGCGTCAGTGCGCAGTTGCTCGCGCCGTAGCAACACCTGCACCCGCTGAATCGTGGCGGCGTCGTAACCCACGTCGTTCAGGATGACCTCGACATCGCGAGCGTGACGCGCCTTTTGATCCTTGCGCCAGCGCAGGTAGCCAGCCTTGCCCTCGGGGTAGGTAGTGCGAGGAACTTCCCAGCGGCGCAGATGGTGAGCACGCGCGGCGATGACAAGCGCGTCGTCGGCGTCGGGGTTGAGGTGGCGCACCCAATCGGTGGCCAGACGACCATGCACCAAGGCAAGCGCTATTGATTCGCCGCGAACAACGACCGACGTTGGATCGAGCGCATTAGCGGCGTCGATTGCTGCGCATGCCTCGAGCAGTTGCTTGCTCAGACTGCGCACTCTGACTCGCCGACGTCGGCAACAAAGGGCCCAGTCTCGTCGTAGTCGGCATAGAACTCGGGGGCATCTTCGGGCGATGGGAAGAAGTCGAGGTCTTTGAGCGTGTCGGCGACAGCCGAAGCGCCGCCGACGCGATCCATCCATGTGCGGAATCGTTCGCCGGCCTCACGCTCTTCGGCGAAGCGACGCACAACCCGCACTGCAGCTTCGGGTGCAGCCTTGGCAGGAAGCCGCAACGCCTTCTCGCCGAAGTGAATGCTCTCTTCGCCCACGTAACCGCCGAGCAACATCTGGTAGCCGGGGGCCGCCCTGCCGTGCGCACGACGCTCGGCACCGAAGAATCCGATGTCGGACGCGTGATGCTGACCGCAACTGTTCGTGCAACCAGAGATGTTGATGCGGATGCCGCCGACTTCGGCGAGACCCTCTTCTTCGAGACGATCGCCAATGGCCTTGGCCAAACCCCGTGACTGAGTGACAGCAATATTGCACGTATCTGCACCGGGGCACGCAACGACATCGCGGGCCAACTCGGCGCCGGGTCGTGCCATGTCGATGGCCTCGAGGCGGGAATACAGAACAGGAAGTTGCTCCTCGGTGAGGCCGCGGAACACAACGTTTTGACGGTTGCTCAAACGAACATCGGCAGCGAGTTCGCGCTGGATCGAAGCGAGCGACCGGAACTGCGAAGCGGTGAGATCGCCAAGCGCTGCGTAGGCAACCGCCGACACAGTGCCGTTGGCCGTGCCGCGGATGACGCTGGTAGCAACCCAACGGCTGTACGGGTCGCGAGGCGTGAGCGTGACATTGACGCCTTGCCCAACTGCGGTGGCTTCGACGGTTGCTGAGCGTCCAGCAGGCTTGTCGCCAGCGATGGCGACTTCGGCGGGGATGCCGCCCGGCCACGACGACGAGGCGGGCAGCGTGTGACGAATCTTGATGACCCGGCGACGGACCTCGTCGATGCCGAGTTGATCAACGATCCACTTCATTCGAGCGCGCAGCTTGTTGTCGCGGTTACCGGTCTGCTCAAACACGCGTAATGCGGCTTCGATGGTGGGCAGCAATTCTTCGCGGGTCGTGAAGTCTTCGAGGGCCAACGCTGGATGCGGCGTTGCGCCCAGGCCACCAGCGATATAAATACGGAAGCCCGCTTCGGTGTCGCCGTTGTCGAGGGTGCGAGTGGTGGCGATGACACCAACATCGTTGAACATCGCCTGACCGCAGTCGGTGCTGCAGCCCGAGAAGTTCACTTTGAACTTGCGCGGCAGACGTTGGCCCAATGGGTTGCGCACGAAATGGCGGAACGTGGCATCGGCCCAAGCGGTGACATCGAGGTGTTCGTGGGGGCACGCACCAGCAAGATGACATGCCATCACGTTGCGCACGGTGTCGCCGCACGCCTCGCGGCTGGTGAGCCCGACCGTTGCGAGTTGACGCATGAGTTCGGGAACCCGAGTGAGTTCAACGAAGTGGACCTGCACGTTTTGGCGGGTGGTGATGTGGCCCCAGCCGCGAGAGAAGGTCTCGGCGAGATAGCCCATCATGTCCATCTGTTCGGGCGTAATGGTGCCCGCGGGCAACTTGATGCGCACCATCTGATTGGTGCCGCCTTGGCGCTGGCCGTAGACGCCGTTGTTGAGGCGCATGACTCGAAAGACGTCTTCGCCAATCTCGCCAGCGAGGTACTGCGTAACGGCTTGTTCGAAACGAACAATGTCGCGCTGCTGCTCGGCGTCGAGGTCACGAGGTTCGGCAACTATCGGGGTGACGCCCACGGGCGGCCTCCAAGCAAGAGAGGAACAGAAACAAACATCGGGCTAAATCCGACTAACTAGGTCAACAATAGACCAACTGGGACGGTTCGCCAACGGTCGCGGCAACATTCCCCAGCGAAATCAACGACCTGGGTCTTCTCCAATTTCCTTGAGTGCGTCGTGGATTGCGCCTCGTAGGCGACGAGCCAGATGCGGAGGCAGATGGGCGACGAGCCCCTCGCCAGGCAGGCCAACCTCTTCAAGGGTGAGTACCACCCGCGGTTCGGCGTCGTCGTAGTCGTCGCTAATCGCAATGGCCCACGACAGACGGGCGGCATCTTCATCGCCTGCGGGTCGATCGGCCTCAGAAAAGGGGTAGTCGTCAATAGAACGTCGCATGGAGTGCAGCATGTCACTCCACGCCCCGCTCAGCCGGACAAATCGCGATTTGGCCTGAGCGGCGCGTACCATCATGAGGCCGTTCGTACCCCCTGCCTCTGGAGAACTCATGCTTGCTCGTCTGCTTCGCTCGTATCTCGGGCGATATCGGGGCGCGCTCATCGCAGTCGTTGTGATGCAAATGATTCAGTCGTTGGCAGCGCTGTATCTGCCCTCTCTGAATGCATCGATCATTGACAAAGGCGTCGCCACCGGCGATACGGGTTACATCTGGAAAACCGGCGCGCTGATGATCGCTGTCACCGTGGTGCAGGTAGCCACTGCGTGCGCCGCGGTGTACTACGGGTCGCGGGCCTCGATGGGTTTTGGCCGCGACGTACGCCGCGGCATCTTCAACCACGTCAGCGAGTTCTCTGCCCGCGAGGTTGGCCAATTCGGCGCTCCGTCGCTCATCACCCGAATCACCAACGACGTACAGCAAGTGCAGATGTTCATGATGATGACATGCACCATGCTGGTCGCCGCGCCTATCACAGCGGTTGGCGGCATCATCATGGCGCTGCGCGAAGACCGTGGGCTGTCGTGGATTTTGGCCGTCGGCGTTCCGTTGCTATTGCTGTGCGTGGGCATCGTGGTTTCAAAAATGGTGCCGCAATTCCAAGTGATGCAAACCCGCATCGACACCGTCAACCGCGTGCTGCGCGAGCAGATCACGGGAATCCGCGTAGTGCGTGCGTTTGTCCGCGAACCCGTCGAGGTCGACCGTTTCGCCGAGGTGAACACCGAGGTCACCGGTGCAGCGCTGCGGGCCGGGCGCTTGCAGGCAGTGATGTTCCCCTCGGTGATGTTCATTCTCAACGCTTCAAGCGTGGCCGTGTTGTGGTTCGGTGCTGGGCGCATCGACAGAGGCGAGATGAAAATCGGTGCGCTCATTGCATTCCTCAGCTACCTCGCTCAGATCTTGATGTCGGTGATGATGGCCACGTTCATGGCCGTGCTCATCCCCCGCGCCGCTGTGTGTGCCGAACGCATCAACGAAGTGCTCGACACCGAGTCATCCGTTGTGCGCTCTGCTCACCCCACCACCGACCTCACCAGTCACAGCACCCTCGAACTCAGAGACGTCGGCTTCCACTACCCCGGCGCCGTTGCTCCGGTGTTGGGTGGCATCTCGCTGCGCGCCACCGCCGGACAAACCACTGCAATCATCGGCAGCACAGGCTCCGGCAAGACAACGTTGCTCAGTTTGATACCACGACTCTTCGACGCCACGTCGGGCTCGGTGATCGTGAACGGTGTCAACGTTCGCGACCTCGACCCCGATCTGCTGTGGGGACGCATTGGACTCGTTCCGCAAAAGCCATATCTCTTCTCAGGCACCGTCGCCAGCAACCTCCGCTTCGCCGATCCCAATGCCACCGACGAAGACCTGTGGGCCGCACTCGCAATCGCCCAAGCCACCGATTTCGTCTCAGCGATGCCGGGTCAACTCGATGCCCCAATCGCCCAAGGCGGCTCAAACGTTTCTGGCGGACAGCGCCAGCGGCTGGCCATCGCCCGAGCCTTGGTGCGCAGGCCTGAGATCTATTTGTTCGACGACTCGTTCTCTGCGCTCGACCTCGCCACCGACGCCCGCCTACGCGCTGCGCTCGCCCCGCACACCGCAAATGCAACTGTGGTCATCGTTGCCCAGCGCGTGTCCACCATCATCAACGCCAACCAGATTTTGGTGATCGAAGACGGCGCTCCCGTGGGCCTTGGCACGCACACCGAGCTGCTCGCCACGTGCCCCACGTATGCCGAGATCGTTGCATCACAGATGAGCGCCGAGGACGCAGCATGAGCGATCCAGCCGCAACCGCAGCACCCAAGCAGCCAGGGTCCGAGCTACGCAACTTGGGTCCCGCTGGGCGCATGGCCACCATGGGCATGCCCGCCGAGAAATCTAAAGACTTTGGCGGGTCCTCACGCCGCCTGCTTGGCCGACTTCGACCCGAACGATTCGGCGCCATCATGGGCGTGGTGCTGGCTTTGGGCAGCGTCACCCTGTCGGTACTCGGGCCTCGAATCCTTGGGCATGGCACCGACATCATCTTCAAAGGCCTGATCAACCGCGATGTCGGCATCGACTTCCGGGGTCTGCGCAATGTGCTGCTCGGCGTCTTGGCTCTCTACGTTGCGTCGGCGACTCTGTCATTGCTGCAATCGTTCACCTTGTCCAAGGTGGTGCAGCGAACGATGTATCGCCTACGCGCCGACGTCGAAGACAAGCTCAACCGATTGTCCTTGAGCTATGTCGACTCGCAACCGCGTGGCGACATGCTCAGCCGTGTCACCAACGACATCGACAACATCTCGCAGAGCATGCAGCAGTCGCTGAGCATGGTGCTCACCTCAACGCTCAGCCTGGTCGGTGTGGTCATCATGATGTACATCATCTCGCCGGTGCTCGCCAGCGTTGCCGTGGTCACCATTCCGTTGTCGTTCTATGTCATCCGGGTAGTGACCAAGCGCTCAAAGCTGCGCTTCATCGCACAGTGGTCGCACACCGGCGCACTGAACGCACAGATCGAAGAGGCCTTCACCGGTCACGCACTGGTCAAGGTTTTCGGTCGCCAACGCGAGGTCGAGCAACGCTTCAGCGACAAAAACGATCAGTTATACGAAGCAAGTTTCGGCGCGCAGTTCATCGCTGGCCTCATCCAGCCCGCGATGATGTTTCTCGGCAACCTCAACTTCGTGGCCATCGCTGTCATTGGCGGGCTGCGAGTTTCGTCGGGCGCGATGAGCCTTGGCGATGTGCAGGCGTTCATTCAGTACTCGCGTCAGTTCACGCAGCCGCTCACCCAACTGGCCTCGATGGCCAACGTATTGCAGTCGGGTATTGCTTCGGCCGAGCGGGTCTTTGAGTTACTCGACGCTCCCGAGCAAAGCCCCGATGCGCCGCTCGCAGAGACCACGCCAGAGCCACGCGGCAGGGTCGAGTTCGACCATGTGTCGTTCTCATACGACCCAGCGAATCCGCTCATCGCCGACCTGTCGCTCATCGCTGAACCCGGCCAGACCGTTGCCATCGTTGGGCCCACCGGAGCCGGCAAGACCACGTTGGTGAACCTCATCATGCGCTTCTACGAAATCGGTGGCGGCGTCATCCGGCTCGACGGTGTCGACATTTCGCAGATGCCTCGACGCGACCTGCGCAGCAACGTGGGCATGGTGCTACAAGACACCTGGCTGTTTAGCGGAACTATTCGCGAGAACATCGCCTACGGCCTCGTTGGTTGCACCGAAGAACAGATTCTTGAAGCTGCGCGAGCCACCTACGTTGATCGATTCGTGCATTCGTTGTCCGAGGGTTACGACACACGCATCGACGACGAAGGCGGCGCTATCAGCGCCGGCGAGAAGCAGCTCATCACTATCGCCCGAGCCTTTTTGGCCAACCCAGCCATCTTGATTCTCGACGAAGCGACAAGCTCCGTGGACACACGCACTGAGGTCCTGATCCAGCAGGCGATGGCCGCACTGCGTTCAAAGCGCACCAGCTTTGTGATCGCTCATCGACTCAGCACCATTCGCGATGCCGACCTGATTTTGGTGATGGACGCCGGAAGCATCGTCGAGCAGGGCAACCACCATGAACTACTTGCGAAGCGTGGTGCGTACTATGCGCTATACAACGCGCAGTTCGCTGCGGCCGCTGTCGATATCTAACGCCTCGGGGAGAACCTGTTGAAGCAACTATCTGGTGTTGACGCATCGTTTCTCTACATGGAGACCGCTGCCCAGTTCGGACACGTGTCGAGCCTGTCGGTGTACGAACGACCATCAGATCAGCCCGACTACGACCCGCTCAGCGAATGGCGCGAACAGATTGCGCAGCGTCTGCATTTACTCGAACCACTTCGGCGCCGCATTCGCGAAGTGCCGTTCGGTCTCGACCATCCGTTTTGGGTCGAGGACCCGAACTTCGACCTCGACTTTCATGTGCGCCACACCGCAGTGCCAACACCCGGCAACGATCATCAGATCGGCGAACTCGTGGCGCGAATCGTGGGCCGCCCGCTCGACCGCGGCCGCCCGTTGTGGGAGACCTACGTCATCGAGGGTTTACCCGAGAATCGGTTTGCCATTCTCACTAAAGTTCATCACGCCACCATTGATGGCGCATCGGGTTCCGAATTGCTGATGCTGATGCTCGACCACCAGCCCGATGGCGGCGAGTTCGAAGCCGCCACCTCCGAGTGGAAGCCCGAGCGAATCCCTTCGGATAACGAGATGATCGCCCGCGCCGCGGGCAAGCTCATTCGTAAGCCCGGTCGAGCGTTGTTGCTCGGTGCGCGAACAGCGCGTGATCTTGGCCGCGCCACCCGCAACCCTGCACTCGTCGCTGCCGCCGATCACGCCCGCGCCAGCTTGCGCGGTCCACTCGGCGCCATGCTCAACATCGGCCGCAAGCGCGAAGATGAAGAAGCCGTAGGTCCTCCCCCATCGCTCACCGCGCCCAGAACTCCATTCAACGCCAACATCACTGCGCACCGCCGGTTTGCATACGGATCAGTGCCGCTCGGCACGATCAAGGAGATCAAAAATGCCTGCGGCGCCACGCTCAACGATGTGGTGATGGCGGTGTGCGCCGGTGGCCTGCGCACGTGGCTCGAGCGCCACGATGCATTACCCGAGTCGGCATTGATTGCAATGGTGCCAGTGTCTATTCGCACCGGCGCCGAGACCGACAAATGGTCAAACCGCGTGTCGGCAATTTTCGCCGGGCTACCCACCGACGAGCCCGACCCGCTGCAACGCGTGCAGCGCGTGCACGACTCGATGGTGGGCGCCAAGCAGCTGTTCGATGCAGTTCCCGCCGAGGCGCTCACCGACTTTGCCCAGTTCGCTCCGCCAGCCGTGTTCGCCCAAGCCATGCGCACCGCGCTGCGCCTGACCGGTCGATTCGGCACCCCAGTGAACCTTGTGATCTCGAACGTGCCAGGCCCGCGCGAACCGCTCTACGCCGCAGGCTCGCGGTTGCTTCACTACTACCCCGTTTCTACCGTGGTCGATGGTCAGGGTCTCAACATCACCGTGCAGAGCTACCTCGACTCGCTCGACTTCGGGCTGGTGAGCTGCCGCGAACTTGTGCCCGATCTGTGGGACATGCTCGACGACATCATTGATGAGGTGTCGGTGCTGGGAGCCGCTGTGGGCGTTCACTGGAAGCGGCCCGCGTAGGCAACCGATGCTGCAGCTTTGGCGCCCTAGGGCAGCCTGGCGAGCACCCACATCGTTGATTCTCCGAAGAAGCTGAGCTGCTTCGAGAGGCCCAAGCTGTCGCACGCGTCGAGTTGCTCGGCAGAGTCAATGTTCGTTTGCCACCACAGCATCGGAAACGTAAACGGTTCGCTCAGCAAGAACGACCGACTTGCTGCGATGAGACGGGCTGCGCTGATCTCGTGACTCCACCCGCGCACCACGATATCTGTGGCCGACAGTTCGGCCGGATCGACGATGATCGATCGAGTGAGTAACGCGTCGACAATGGGACGCACATAGATACATCCAATGACGGCTTCATTGCGGAGCACGCTGTACGTGAGCGCAACGCCTTCGCGTTGCTCGAGATCATGCCGAACGAGGTCGACAAGGTTTTCGTCGGCTGTAAATTCGGCTGTTGGCCAGTTCTCACCGCTCCAAGTACGCAGCATCTCGATGTCGCGCATCACCGCTGCGTAGTCGCCCGACAGCAGTTGCGGTGTGAGCGGAACGAATGTGAGCCCATCAACCTCTGCGCGTTGCGGCAGCAACGACGGCAGCCAACTCATTTGCGGTTGGTTGAGCCTGGGTCTGGCACGCCAGCTGGAGTGCCCTCGTGATACTCGATGAGCTCAATCAGGTACCCGTCGAAGTCTTTGATGAACGCCACGGTCACTGGCCACCGGTCGAGACGCGCTGGCGCTTGCACCGATTCGCATCCGGCGCCAAGGCATCGCTCGTACAGAGCAAAGCAGTCGTCGGTATTGAGATAGAGCTTCCACATTGCGGTGCCCATATCGATAGGACCGGGCTTCTCGAGTTGCTGCGCAAGCTGGATACGCGAGCCACCTTCGTCGGCCTGCAACACCGCTTCAAGCGCGGTGGGAATCTGGGTACGGCTCCGCAGCGGAATGCCACAAACGTCCTGCCAAAACGCGATTGAGCGCTCAAGATCGGTGACGTTGATACAAAACTGACCGATGATCTGACCCATGATGGTCTCCTTCGAAGCGATGCTCTCAGCCGGTGGCGAGGTAACCGACGCAGCAGTTTCGCACAGACTCACAGACTCAATGACCCGCCGTCGAACTGGTCGACCGCCGACTCGAGCGCGAGTGTGCAGTTGCTTCTTCTTGCCGACCTTCAACTCGTCGCTGGCCTTCACCGCGCGATCGGTCCAGCGGCCCGAGCACCCGCCGCTCGAAGGCGAACCCCTAGTGTGTGCGCGATGACTGCGCGCCACGTTCGCACTGCCAACGTGCCGCAACGCGCGCACGCCCGGACCTCGATTGCAGCGCTGCTCCACGGTCGACGCGGCCGACTCTTTGCCCTCGCTTCGTCGTCGCTTGTGGGCGGTCTTGCCGAGGCGGCATTTCTGATCATCATCACCCGCGCGGCATTTGCAATCACATCAGACGACGAAGAGATTCAGTTGTTTGCAGGTCATTCGATCTCCGTGCCCGGCGCCGTTTGGCTGGCCCTTGCACTCGTAGTCGCTCGCGTCGCGCTCGCGCTCTGGTCGTCATGGCAAGGGGCGCAACTCACCAACGGTGTGCTCGCTGGCATCCGCCGCGACTTGGCCCAGACATTTCTCAGTAGCTCATGGGCCATGCAGCAAGACCAGCGCCAAGGCCGACTGCAAGAGATGCTCACCACCTTCGCAAACAACGGCGCCCAACTGATCTCGAGCCTCACGCTTGGCACCATTGCTGCGTTTAACCTGATTGCCCTTATCGCGCTCGCTGCTGCAGTCGACCCTGTCGGATCCCTGGTCTTGATCGCCGCTGTCGTAGTACTGGCGTTGGCCCTGCGCCCCGTGCGTGGAATAGTCGTGCGCTCAGCCGAGTCCACAGCGAGCGCCGGCATGGAGTTCGCCACTTCGCTCAGCGAGATCTCGAACCTGGGCATGGAAGTGCACGTCTTCAATGTGCAACACCAAACCGAAGACCGAGTCAGCGCACTCATCGACAAGAACGCTTCTGCAGGCGTGCGGCTCGCATTCTTACGAGGCGTGGTCCCCAACCTGTATTCGGGTTTGGCGTATCTCGTGCTTGTCGGAGCGGTCGGTGTTGTGGCGGCATCCGACAGCGCAAACATCACCGCGCTCGGTGCGGTGATGTTGGTGATGTTGCGATCTCTGACCTACGGGCAAGCGATGCAAAGTTCAGTATCAAGCATCGCCGCAAGCCTCCCTTTCGTTGATGCGCTGCAATCAGAAGTTGCCCGGTACCGCGATGCGGCCATACACGATCACGGCATCTCAGTGGGCCACGTCGGCACCTTGCGCCTCGAGGCTGTCTCGTTCGAGTACATCGCCGGTCAGCCAGTGCTCAGCGCTCTCACTGCATCGATTACGCCCAACGAGATCGTGGGCATCGTGGGCCCATCGGGAAGCGGCAAGTCAACGTTGGTGCAACTGATGTTGGGACTCCGCAAGCCAACGGCCGGCTCGGTCACTGCCGACGGGCGAGACATCGATCTGTTCTCGAGATCCGAGTGGGCCCGCAAGGTCACCTTTGTGCCTCAGGCCTCACATTTGATTGCGGGCACCATTTCCGACAACATTCGCTTCCTGCGCGACAACGTTGGCGAAGCCGACATCGAACGTGCTGCTCGGCTTGCCCACCTACACGAAGACATCGATGGCTTCCCCGAGCGCTATCTGCGAGATGTCGGCGAGCGAGGCGGCCATCTCAGTGGGGGCCAGCAGCAGCGTCTATGTATCGCTCGCGCATTGGTTGAGCACCCCGATGTATTGATTCTCGATGAGCCCACCAGTTCGCTCGATGTGCGATCAGAGGCGCTGATTCGCGAGACGCTTTCTGAGTTGCGCACCCAGATGACCGTGATCGTGATCGCTCATCGAATGTCTACGCTCGCAATCTGCGACCGCATCATGGTGATCCAAGACGGCCAACTCAAGGCGTTCGATACGCCCGCGAACCTTGAGCAGAACAGCGAGTTCTACCGCGAAGCACTCACCTTGTCGGGACTGCGCTGACCCACCCGACACCCGCAAGTAGCGCCCGTGCATCGGGTTCGCTCAGCGGACCGGCGAATAAATATCCCTGAGCTTCATCGCAGCCGAGATCCCGCAGCGCCTCAAGTGACTGCGCCGACTCCACGCCTTCGGCGACCACGTTCAGCCCTAAACGATGTCCAAGTTCGATCGCCGCCGCAACGATGTTGACCGCCTTCAAACTCGAATGCGTCAGCGAAGTAAACTCTCGATCAATCTTGAGTTCGCTCACCCGCAACGTGCTCAACTGGCTCAGCGATGTATAGCCCTGGCCGAAATCATCGAGGCTCACATTGATGCCGGCCGCGTCGAGCTGCGCAATGTGCTCCATCACTCGTCGAGGATCGGTAGCGATAGCTGTTTCTGTGATCTCGATGATCACTCGTGCGGGGTCAAGTTCGAGGGCGACCAAGCGCTGCTCGAACCAGCTGGCCATCGATGGATCGCGCACATTACGAACCGACACATTGACCGACATCGACAACCCAGAAGCAGCTTCGCCCCAATCAACGAGCTGCCCCATTGCTGTGTCAAACACCCATCGCGTCAGCGAGCCGATCAACGCAGTGGTCTCGAGCACGTTCATGAAGTCGCTCGGCGCCAGCAGTCCGCGCTCGGGGTGGCGCCATCGCACCAGCGCCTCGAAGCCCACCAGCTGTCCTGTGTTGATCTCCACCTTGGGTTGGTAGAGCAGCTCAAACTCGTTTTTGGCGACTGCATGGCGAAGCTCTGCCACCAAACCGAGGCTCGACACATCGGCGGGCTGCAGCTCGTATGCATAGCGAACCACGCCCATGCCAGCATCCTTCGCGGCGTAGAGCGCAAGGTCGGCGCGCCGCATCAGGTGATCTACGTCGTTGCCCTGCTCGGGCCACTCGGCCCAACCGATGCTTGCATTAGGGGTGACCGGAATTCCGTCGAGCTCAAGCTCGCGGCCGATCACCAACTGGATGCGATCGAGGATCGATCGAGCCGCTTGTGCGCCAACACCCGGGAGCACCAGACCAAACTCGTCGCCGCCGAGTCGCGCCGCCGTGTCACCCGGCCTGAGTTCTTGCATCATTCGCTGGGCCACACAGTTCAAGAGAATGTCGCCGTTGGCGTGACCCAACGTGTCGTTCACTTCTTTGAATCGATCAAGGTCGACAATGGCTATCGAGACCGGTAGGCCCGTTCTGGCATTGGCGTTGATCGCGTGTTCCACGCGGTCGGCAAAGAGAGCCCGGTTCGGCATTCCCGTGAGCGGGTCATGTAGTGAGAGGTACTTGTTGGCGTCGCTTTGCCGATGGACTCTGCTTGTGACCGACCACAAGATGGCAGCCACTACGAGCCAGAGAACCAACAGGCCACCGAGCAACACGATGTAGGTCTGGCGAAGGGTCGCCGCATGCGCCGCAGCGATAGGGGCGTAGGGAACGTAGAGCTCAAGAACACCAACCACTCGAAATGGGGCCGAGCTCGAAACAATCGGAAGGTACACCTCGATGGCATCAACTCCGACCGGCCGCCCGCCATCCACTGCGTCGGCGCCAAACTGGGCTCGACCCGCCACAATGCCGCCAGCGAGCACCACTGCGATGTCCTCGTTCAAATCGGGTTGCCCAGGCAAGGCATTCGGGTGCAGCGCGTCAAACACCACTCGCCCGGAAATGTCACGCAGCCGCAAACGGAACACCGTCGTGTTATCCACGAGTGCCGTTGTGGCTGCTTTGAGTCCCTCGCGAACGGTCGGCGAGAGTGTCTGGTTCGACCCCAACTCATCAACGAACGGCCGCAGCGCAGAGCGATTAATTGTTTGCGCTTGAAGCAGTGCTGCGGCTACCGCGTCTTGCTGTGATGCGATCGCTGTGGTGCGCGTCAGTACAACGGCAAGACCAAATATCGGAACGAAAGCGATTGTTGCATATGCAACAAAGCGACGAAGGCTGCGGCTTGCTTCCGAATTCACGGATATTCATCGTCGCACGCGGTGCCGTACTTGAGGAGTTCCCCACATCCGCCAAATTACTAGCGCACAAGAACAGACCGCGCCGAGGGTCCACATCAGACACCTCTGACTAAGGTTGCTGTCGTGCCCTCTGCTCACAGTGCCCCCGATTCGCCCGGGGGCAACGACCGCCATACGCAACGAATCGACCGGTCCACTCTTCGCTCAGCAATACGCACCGACTTTCGAGAATCCCAATGGCGACATCGTTTCGCGCTCGTTGGGGTGATCATCTGGCTGTCATATGAGTGGGGTCCAGGTAATGAAACCGTTACCCCGTGGGCGTTAGCGAAGATCATCAGCGCCAACTCAAACGCAGTAGTCATCCCGATCACTGCGGGAGTCGGCTTCGCGTTCACCACACTGCAACAGCTTGCGTCAGGCTTCACCGCACTCGCTGGGTTCTCGATGTTCGACCGCACCTCAAACGCTTCATGGCAGTTGCTCACCAAACGATCAACCGACACACCGGGCGCATGGCAACGCCTGAGCTTTGGCGCACGTTGCGCACTGGTCTTCGGCTTGGGCACCACCGCCGTCGCGCTGATCCAGATCATGTCTACTGGGGAGACTGGCGTGCGTCGCCACAGCTCAGTCATCCGCCAAAGCGCGTTCCTGTGCGGTGCAATCGTCGGCCTCATTGGCGCAATCGTCGCATCGCTCGCCTCCATCGGGCGACAGGTCGATGCGCTTGCAAGCGAGACCGAATGGATGCTTCGGGTGTTTGGCAATCCACTGTTCTGGCTTGGGTTGCTGGCGATCGGCGCAGCGTGGCGACCGATGCAACGGGTGTTCTCGAAAAAGGTCGAGTGATTTCTCAAGGTTGTGTTAACGCTGCCGATGTATCTTCGTGCGAAAGAATCCCAGCCCACCAAACGGTCTTGTTGACCTCGGTGGAATCCACAACGACATTGAGGCGCTGACCCAACGAGGGTCCGAAGTAAGCACCCCTGAACCAATGGTTGTGTCGCGAGCATCGTTGCCCGAGCCAAGCCACGACATGTTCACGCTTCCGGCGAGCCGCAGTCGAGTGACATGGATCGTTCTCGCAAGCTTTTGTTTCGTCATCGCGGCTCACGCTGCGGGCCTGCTGTTCGGCCTCGCCTACCCAGTAATCACTGCCACTGGCGTGATCTGCGCGACCATCGGGCTCCGTCGCCACCAGCCCCGCCTGCAATGGCCATGGTGGTCACTTGTAGCTACTGGCGTATTGTGGACGATCAGCGGCGCCGTTGGTGATCTCACAAACTCGAACGGCGACCTGACCTCGAATCGATCGCTGCTCCCCGACCTCTTCTCAGTACCAGGTTACGTACTGTTTGGCGCTGCTCTCATCGGCCTCACTCGCGCTCGTCGCGGCCGCAGCGAACCAGGGGCATTGCTCGATGGGATCATGCTCGGCACCGGTGCCATGTTGATCGTGAACCAGATCGTCGTGGCTCCAACGCTCGACATCAAGGGCACGTGGATCATGGCGAGACTCGCTGTCTCGGTCTATCCAGTGATGTCGATGTGCCTCCTGGCTCTCGCAGCTCGACTGGCGTTCGCTGCAGGCGACCGCTCTGTCGCATTTCGGTTGCTGCTCGGTGGCACCGTTGCCTTGTTGTGCGGCGACGTAATCTTTGCGCTCGGCGAAGTCGGCACGTTCGAGGCTCCGCAGGCCCTCCTTGAGGTGCCATACCTGCTCGTTCCTGCGTGCATCAGCGCAGCCGTGCTCCATCCTTCAATTCGTTTCTTCACCCGTAAGAGCGAACGCCGAGTCGGCACGCTCGGCCCAAGCCGGTTGATCGCAGTTGCCATCGCGCTCATGGCGCCAATCATCGTTGCAAGTACTCAGAGCGCCCATGGCAAGACCGTCTCGATGGGGCTCTGCCTCGTACTGGCCATCACTGCAATTCTGCGTCTCGCCAGCTCGATGCGCGAGCAAGCAGCGCTCGAATCTCGTCTGTCATATCAGGCAACGCACGACGAACTCACCGGTCTGCCAAGTCGCACGGCCATCATCGATCACATCGATGACATGCTCGCCGATCAGGCGCCTACGAACTCGCCTCTTGCCGTGATGTTCATCGACCTCGACCAGTTCAAGATGGTCAACGACTCAATGGGCCACAGCATGGGCGATCAGTTGCTCGGGCTCGCGGCCCGCCGCATCGCCTCGTGCCTTCGTCCCGAGGACATCGTTGGCCGAATCTCAGGTGACGAGTTCATCGTGTTGCTCAGCCTCGACTCCATCGGCGCATACAGCTTTGGCGAACGCATCCGGCGCGCTCTGACCGACAGTTTTTTCCTTGACTCCGGCGAAGTGTTCATCACTGTGTCGGTCGGCGTCACCGTTGCGTACCCAAGCGAAGGCGCGCTTCCAGCGACACTCATTCAAGAAGCCGACACGGCCATGTACCGCTCGAAGGAAAGTGGCCGCAACCGAGTCACGATTTTCGATTCATCAATGCGTGAGCGAGTGGCTCGCCGCGTTGCCCTTGAGCGTCGTCTACGTCGCGCCCTCACCGAGCGCCACTTCGAGGCCTACTTCCAGCCGTTGGTCTCGTTGCCTAATGGTCGGGTCAATGGTTTCGAAGCCCTTGCTCGTTGGCAAGACGACGGCCAGATGGTTTCGCCGGCCGAGTTCATTCCTGTCGCCGAAGAATCGGGCCTCATTGTTCCATTGGGCGCATTCATGCTTGACGAAGCCTGCCGGAACATCGCTGAGTGGCGCCGCACCATCCCTGGCGGCGAACGCCTCTATGTGTCGGTGAACCTGTCGGCCCGTCAGATTCGAGAGAGCGACGTCGTCGACACCGTCGCAGAGACACTCGAGCGCTACAACTTGCCCGGGCATGCTCTGTGGCTCGAGATCACCGAGAGTGTGATGATGGAAGACTCCGTGCTCACCGCTTCGGTGATGGCCGGCCTCACCGCCCTTGGCGTGCAACTTGCAGTCGACGACTTCGGCACCGGCTACTCATCACTGTCGTACCTCAAGCGGTTCCCTGTGTCGACCGTGAAAATTGACCGTTCGTTCGTGACCGGACTTGGGCAGCATCAAGCCGATTCGTCGCTCGTCAGCGCAATTATCGCAATGGGTTCAGCACTTGATCTGAGCACAATTGCCGAAGGCGTCGAGACCGTCGAAGAAGCGCAACATCTGTTCTCGCTCGGCTGCCGCCAAGCACAGGGCTTCTTGTTCAGCAAGGCAGTATCTGTCGCAGACGTACCCGCCGTATTACAGCACTTGGGGCTTGCGCAGAGCCGCCAACTGGCCGCTTCACGCCGCTGCACAGCGACCCCGCACCGCAGTTAAATCACCCCGGGCGTGAACCCGGAATCGGTTCGGGAAGAGCGGCGACGTACCACGTCTGACGGTCGAGCACTTCGACGGCCGAACGTGGGAACGAGCTCGCAATGCGCTTGGTGAGTTCGTCGGTATCGAACATCATTCGGTTGAACTCGCAGACATCGAACACGAGGATTCCGGCCTCAAGCGCTGGCACCTGCCACAGCTCGGTATACAACCGGCCGAACAGCGTGCGGCCACGCAACGTGTGGCTGACCATGACGAGCATGCCGCAATAGATGGCATCACGAGCTGCATAGTCGGGGTACTTCGCTCGCAAGAATTCGGGCGAAATCTCAGTGACATCTTCGAGGCTGTTGGTGACCATGGCCAACCCCACGGGACGGCCCTCTTGCCAGCCGACAATCTTGTGGATCTTCGGGTTGGCCAACTGATCTAACACTTCTTCGCGCGAATCGAAATGGCGCAGGATCGCCAGTGACTTCAATGGTTCGAAGTTGTCGCGATACGCGTCCCACAACGCTTCGGCTGGCTCACCGGTAATGACGAACTCGTGGGTGATGCTTACCGGAGGGGCCGCCGGATGTTGCAGCAGAATCGAGCCTTGTCCGCCAACTGGCTTACTGATCTGCGGTTCAGGGGCCGTCTCAACAGTGTCGGATGCCTGAGGCTTCGGGATCGTGGCGGTCGAGTGTCGCGTAGCGCGCCGCGCATGAACTTGCGGTTCAGCAGTCGTCGAAGTAGGAGCCGTGCTCGGCGTTCTCTGCGTCACAACTTCGACAGTACCGCTTGGCATTTACGTGCTCGCGGATACGGCGGACGCTGGTGTTTGCCCTAGCGGGTGGCGATGCGTAAGACGATGACGACCACAGCAAGCACGATGAAAACGATCGGCGCAGCCACTTCGTTGTCGCTCACGCGCACATGGGCAATGACCGCACCAACGAAATACAGCACCACGCCAACGGCTGCGGCGATGCCCAGTGCAGGAACCCAGAGGCCGAGAACCATGCCGACAGCGCCAGCGATTTCGGCTGCCGCAAGGCGCGGGTGCCAATTCGATGGCACCTCACACTTACCAAGGTTTTCGGTCACCTTTGGATGTTTGGTCAGTTTGCCTGCGGCCGAACCCAGCAGAACCAACGACAGCAGCGACGTGATGACAGCACAAGCAAGAAACACAGGAATCCTTCAAGTAGGTTCGCATGGTCGTTGAGACCACGTTTGAGCGTTGATGTTAACAAGCTCCCGTGGCATCTTGGCGGCTGCCAAGTAATCGCTCGACCAAAGGACCCCAATGAACGCCAGAAGTTTTGGAGCAATCGGCCTCGCCGTACTGATTGGCGCAGCCGCGAGCTGCAGCAGCGCCTCGTCGAACTCTGCGGGCACTTCTGGCACCACGGCCGCGGACGCCACCATCCCAGTGGGCGAAGTCTCCACCACGTCTACCGTGGCCGGTCGTCCGGTTCAGGCTGGCGCTACACGTTTGCACTTCGAGATCGGGCCGATCAGCATCAAGCCCGGCCAAAACAACATCGAGTTCACCCGTGAGAAAATTCCACAGCCCGACGTCGACGGCTACATCGTGCGCATCGCCCCCGATCTGCGCTTGGCCGACGGCACCATTCCGGGCGTTGATGTCATCCACCTTCACCATGGCGTGTGGCTGAACAGCTCGGCCCGCGACTCAACAGCAAAGCTGCCTGAGCGCTTCTTCGCCGCTGGCGAAGAGAAGACCACGATGGCGCTGCCAGTGGGTTACGGCTACAGCTATAAAGCCACCGACAAGTGGACCCTCAACTACATGATTCACAACTTGTGGCCCGACGAACAACAGGTGTGGGTCACCTACGACCTCGACTTCATTCCGGCCGACAGCCCAACAGCTGTAGGCATGGTGGCGGCACGACCGATCTGGACCGACGTGCAAAACGGCAGCATCTATCCGGTGTTCGACGTGCAAAAGGGTTCGGGTCAAAATGGCCTCTACACCTATCCCGACGATGCGACGGCCCCATACGGCACCGATCCAGCCAAGAACGCATGGACCGTCGACCGCGATGGCGTGTTGTTGGCCACTGCCGGCCATCTTCACCCAGGCGGCCTCAACACCGACTTGTGGTTGCAGCGAGCAGGAGCCACAGCGCTTGCCGATCACGCCAAAGCGGGCGCCACAGACACCGCTCACCTGTTCGTCTCTGACGCCAACTACTACGAACCCGCAGGCGCCGTGTCGTGGGATGTTTCGATGACCGCCACGCTCGAAGACTGGCGCGTCGCCGTGCGCAAGGGCGATGTGCTGTCCACCACGGCAACCTACGACAGCTCGCGCGCATCGTGGTACGAGTCAATGGGCATCATGGTCGTGTGGATGGCCGACACGCTCAATGCGGCCGACACCCTCGCCGCTGCCGATCCGTTCACCACTGCAGTTGATGGCCCCGGCGAGTTGACTCACGGCCACTTGGCCGAAAACGACAACCACGGCGGCGGCGTCGACACCAAATATAAGTACGCAGACGCATCGCAGCTCCCCTCGCAGCCAGCAGCGTCGCCGATCGACATCTCCGACTTCATCTACGCCCAAGGCGACATGTTGCGCGCCGACCCAATTCCTACGGTTCAAGCCGGCGGCACCATCACCTACAACAACGTCGATGCACCGCTCGAAAATGGCGAATGGCACACCATCACCGCTTGCAAGGCGCCATGCACGGGAGCCACCGGCATTGCCTACCCATTGGCCGACGCCGACATCTCCTTCGATTCGGGACAGCTCGGCGATGCCGGGCCACCAACAGCTGGCCGCGTCACATGGTCCACACCATCCGATCTGCCACCCGGCACGTACACCTACTTCTGCCGTATCCACCCGGTGATGCGCGGCGCATTCCGAATCAGCTAAGCGGTAGCGGGGCAATTGCTCAGCATCTGCATTGGCTCCAGGGAAGGCACTAGGAAGCACAATTCAAGGAACAGCCCGTGACATCGCAGCGGCAAGTAGCTACACTCGGCTACATGAAAGTAGCTACATCGACACGGATCGAGGTCGGGGTTCGCGACCTCAAGAACAACCTCAGCCGCTACCTCGATCAGGTCGAGGCAGGAGTCGAGGTCGTCGTGACCGACCGCGGTCGACCCATCGCCCGGCTCAACGGCATCGCCGATCAGCCGACGGACAAACTCGCAGCGTTAATCGAAGCCGGTCTGGTTCGACCTCCGACCTCGAAGGTGCGCCAACGTCCGGTGCCACTGCACGCATCTGGATCGGTCAGCGAATTGGTGGCCGAGCAACGCAAGTGATCACCTACGTCGACACGTCCACGCTCATCAAGTTGCTCATCGACGAGGTCGGCACCGCGGAGGCCGCGGTGATCTGGGACGAGGCGGACACGCTCGTCACCGTCAGGGTCGCTCACGTCGAGGCCCGCGCCGCGCTCGCTGCGGCCCGACGACAACGTCGCATCACCACCACCGTGTTTCGCAGTGCAGTTGCGGGCCTCGAGGTGTTGTGGTCGCAGTTGTCCGTGGTCGAGGTCGACGAGGATCTGATGCGACTGGCCGGCGATCTGGCCGAGGCGCACGGTTTGCGCGGCTACGACGCCGCGCATCTCGCCGCGGCGCACCTCGTGGGTGCCGGAGTATTCAGCAGTGCCGATCGCCGCCTGTGCGAAGCAGCGAGCACATCGGGCTTTCACGTCGCCAATCCGATCGATACCGCGTCGCCCCAGATGTAGACGAGGTCAGCCACGTCACAGCGGATCGATGACGCGGGTGATGGCTATCGGGTGAGCGGGTACACGATTCAAGAGCTCACGGCCGGGTACAAGGACTGGATGTCCAGCGACGGCTGCATCTTCGACGCGGAGTACAGCCACCTCGACCAGTTCCTACCCGAGGAGCGACCACACATCGGGTACATCATCCAGTCGATCTACGTGAAGCCGACCACCCCACCGCTCCATGCAACTCAGCTGGGCCGACGACACCGCCTGAGGCTGCGACCACTCGTACCTGCTGGGTTCTTCGTGCCCGGGACGGGACTCGAACCCGTACCCTCTTGCAAGGAGGGGGGTTTAAGCCCCCCGCGTCTGCCATTCCGCCACCCGGGCCAGTGCGTTGTACACACTAGGCCACACGAGTGCGAACGGGCGTGGCCTCGAAGCCGAGTACCTCCCACAGGTCTGAGCGGAGCCGATCGGCTACGGGTGAGGCGAGACCGTTTGCCGCGATGACGCCTTCGATCATGTCGGCCAACACTGCCGCCCACGGACGCCCACGCAGTTTGACTGCAATGACCACGCCGCCCGCGTGGCGGCGCAACGAACGGTCGACCCCAACGATACGCGGCGGGCAACGGTAGCTGGGACCCACTAGCCCACGGCTTTGCGCCTCGCGACTGAGCGCCCGGGCTGCTTGAGCGAATTCGATGGTGTTGCCGGACTGCATCGGGGCATCATGGCAAAGGGGTGCGCGAGAGATTCACGGTGTGACACGTCGTCGGTAGTGTCCTCACCATGAGCGACCACTCGAGCGCACTCCCCCGTCTTACGCCGGCACAAGAATCGACCCTTGCTGTCTTGCGCCGCAGCGGCGAACCATTGGTGTTCTCCGAGGCATTCATCAACGATCTCCGCGACGAAGCCAACGAAGCATTCGCCCACTTCACCGATCGCCTCAACGGCAACACCATGTTCATCACCAAGCACACCTTGGCAAGCGTGTTCGATTGCGAAGCGCACTACCTGGCGCCCGACGACTTCTCATGGACACCGGCACGCGCCCGCGGCCAGGTGGCGCACCGCGCCATTCAGTTGCTCATCAACTGGCGCGGCGAGGCCGTGCCAACCGAACTTGTCGACGAAGCAGTGAAACGACTCGTCAATGAAGAAAGTGGGTTGGGTCTATGGCTCGACACGCTTGAGCCCGCCGACCAAGCCGACCTTCGTGGCCAAGCGGGCGACCTTGTCACCAAGTTCATGGAGTGCTTTCCTCCACTTGATCCCCGCTCACGGCCGGTGACCGAGTCGAGTACGCAGTGGCCGGTCGATGGCCCGATCCTGCTTCGCGGCCGTAGCGACCTCACCATTGGAAGACCCGAAGGCCGCGAGAGCCGCAAACTCATCGTCGACCTCAAGAGCGGTCGAGTGCAGGCTCGCCATCGCGAAGACCTTCGTTTCTACGCCCTCGTCGAAACGCTGTCGCGCCGGGTGCCACCTCGCCTGCTGGCCAGCTTCTATCTCGATTCAGCGCAGCCAATTACCGAAGATGTCACCGAGGGACTCTTGCGTTCAGCCCTGCGACGAACACTCGATGGCATCAACGCACTCGTCGAAATCAAGGTCGAGGGGCGACCCGCCGTTGCTCGGCCTGGAGCGTCGTGTCGATGGTGTCCGCTCGCCACCACATGTGCGCCGGGTCAGGCGTATCTCAATCAACGCGATGACAACACCGCCGATGGCGACGTATTCGCCCCATAGCAATCAATCTGCGATCAGACGCCGATCGGGCTTCGATCAGGCTTCGATCACGACACAACGATGACGGGGTCACCCTTGTCGAGCCAGTCCCAAATCTTCACTGAGTCTTCGGGCAATACCCGAATGCACCCCGCCGAGGCGCCGTGCTTCTCGGCCGTGCCTACCGACTCGAGCGGCTGCACATACTCGCCGTTTGAGTACTTCGGAATCGAATGAAACGCGATGCGCGCGTTGGTGTACTTGCCTCGCGTAAACGCCACAAAGTGGGTCATGGTCGAGAACTCGCCGGTGAGCGTTGAGCTCGCCTTGAGGTCCTTCGCATACACCTTGTACGTGCCCGGGTCGGGCTGGCTGTTGGCGCTGGTCATCACAAAGGTTTCGGTGATCTGCCCGTCGCTACAGAGCCAGGTGCGTTGGTTCACACGATCGACAACAGCCGAATGACCCGACGCAGCGCAACCGTTGCTCACCGGAGCAGCGACAGTTGTGGTGGTCTCGGCAACAGGCGCCACCGACGTGGCCGGGTCAACGCCGCCAACGGGCACCAATGGCAAGGTGCTGGCTACGGAGTCGGCCGACACTGGCTTGACCAGCGTTGCCGCCAGCTTGCTCGGCGATGAGTCGCCGCCCAGCAAGCGCACGCCAAGCGCGAGCGCCAAGAATCCAACGAGCGCGCCAAGCAAGATCCGGTGTTCGCGTCGCATACGTGGTCGAGTCTAAAGCAGAGGCTCAGCGAGAATGAACCGTCATCGCCGCAACCGGCGGGCCAAGGCCAGCGCCTTCGCGAAACGACGAGATCTGTCGACCGGGCTGAACAGCGTTCTTGGGTTTCGACATCACGTTGTCACCGTAGGTATCGAACATTGCATCAAGGTTCACGGCATTGAGCGCCAAGCCCCAAAAGGTGGCCGATTCAACGGCAACTTCGGGGAACGAGACAACCTCGATGATCAGTTCGCCGAGCCGGTGAAAGCCCTGGCGAAGCGGCCCGACTTCGCGGATGCGCTTGAGCGGGGCATCGGTGGCCGCGGCGATGGCATCGCACGTGACCTCAAGGTTGGGGGTGTAGATCACGAGATGATCGATACCAGTGACGCCGTTGGGATGGGTGACGGCAGGCTGCGAAAGGTCGGGCGCATCGGCATGGTTGGTGACCAGCCCGTCGATAGCCGACACGGTGGCGTCTGGCGCATCAGCGAGGGTCCACGAGGTGATTCCGGCCACGGAGCCTTCGCTCGGAGCGATGCAGCGCACACGGATGCCCCCAAAACGCAGCGTGTCAGAGGGGTCGACAAAGAATCCGGCGGAACGCCAGGCGTTGGGATCGGCAATGAGCTGGAGCTCGACCACTGTGGTCATGTTGGGCTCACAAGCTGCAGAACGGCGAAAAGACAAACAACGCGAACAACCGAGAAACTCCGCAGGGGAGGATGGTCATGCCGCGAAACAGACAACGTGGTGTTAGCCGCGTCCCATGTTTGGACGCTTACCGTGGTTGGCCTTCGAG
>CAMASN010000031.1 GCA_945861025.1 Ferrithrix thermotolerans DSM 19514 | reverse complement strand
CTCTCACCCGACGAAGTGGCGGCGCACACGCCCCACACGGGCGCCTACGCCGCCGGTTCGCGGCGTCAACTCGGCGTCGGCGACACTCGCTGTAGCGCAGCTACTGGCGGACGGATACGCGCTTGAATCGCAGCCAACCCGCGCTGCGCGCCATAGGCCACTGCCAGCACCATTCCCGCCACTACCCCATCGAGCCACCAATGATTGGCGGTTGCCGTAACCGACAAGATGGTCAGCACTGGGTGCAGCAACACGAGCCAACGCCACTTGCTCGTACTAATGGTCACGGCGGCGAACCCGACAAGTAGGGCCCAGCCCACGTGCTGTGAAGGCATCGCTGCAAGTTGATTCGACATACCACTGCCTCCCCTGCCGTATACCGACAGCCCGTACCGCAAACCTGCGTCGACGAATCCGAGATCGGTAAAAAACCGCGGAGGTGCCAGTGGAATCATCTGGATGGTGAGACATCCGGCGATCATCAACGCGAGGCTGGTGCGCACCCGCGAGTAACGCTCGCGGTGACGGAAGAACAGCCAGATCAGCAAGATGCCGACTACGGGCACGTGCATGCCTCCGTAGTACACATTGAGAAATTGCATGATGAGTTTGCGATCGATGAGCGAACGCTGCAGGCTCAGTTCGCTTGGCAGATGCATCGAACGCTCAAGGTTCCACAGCCACATCGCGTGCTCCATCGCTCCGGCAGTTTTGTTCACTGCGAGGTCGTGCGCGTATTGCCACAGTGCATACAGCCCAAGTACCAACGAGAGTTCTTTGGCAGTGGCGACAAATGCGGGTGTCCACCGGTGACGCGCTGGAGTCGCTGCCACTGCAATCGCGATCAGAACAACGGCCATCTTGAAGGCGGTCTGCCAAGTAAGCAACATGGTGCGCACCTCCTTCGGATCGACAGCTTTTAATCTTGACAGGTCTGGTCGCATGACAACGTTCGACTACTCACTAATCTGCCAACGATGCAGATTCGACAGGCCCTCGCAACCGACAGGGATGCGATCTACGACATCTGTGTTCGGACCGCCGACTTTGGCAACGACGGACGTCATCTCTACGAAGACCACGAACTACCCGGCCACATGTGGGCGGGCGCCTATCTCGCCTTGGAGCCTCGCTTGGCGTTTGTGGTTGCCGACGATGAGGGCGTTGCCGGCTACGTCATCGGCGCGCTCGACACCATGGATTTCGAGCGGCGCCTTGAGTCTGATTGGTGGCCAGCGTTACGAGATTGCTACCCGAACCCAACTGGTATAGCTCGTGACCTGCGCTCTCGTGATCAACAGATCCATCGATCGATGCACAGGCCTGTGCTCACACCACCAGAGTTCATCGGCGAGCACCCCTCGCATCTACACATCGACTTGCTCCCACGAGCGCAAGGCCGCGGCGTGGGCACGGCGATGATGACCACGCTGCTCAACGCGTTGCGCGCCCTTGACTCCCCCGGCGTTCACCTTGGCGTGAGCCCCTCAAATGAGCGAGCCGTTGCGTTCTACAAGCATCTCAAGTTCACAACTCTTGCCGAGTTTGGCGAGCACGGACTACTCATGGGCCTGCGGCTTTAGCGAGGCGCTGCCATCCACGTACCTAACTCGCTGCGCAGACTCCGGCGATGCTGCCGATTGCCGTGGTACGACGCGACTCGCGTAGCAGGTTCTCATCGAGGCCGTTGGTGCAATACCCGAGGCTGAGTCCAGACACCGGGTCGCCCCAGGCGATCTGGCCCTTGGCTCCGTTATGACCAATAGTGAGCGGCGAGACGGTGCGACCCATACCGCGGTAATTGCTCTTGCCATCGTCCCCGGCTTGCACCAAACCTAAGGTGCGGTTCGACTTGACTCCGGTGAGCATGTCGGGAAAACGGTTGCGCACATAGGTCTTGGCGTCGTGGAGAACGTCGGCGTTCCACATGCCTGCGGGGTTGTGCAGCACGGCCTGGTAGTACAACGCCAGATCGGCGGCGCGCATGACGCCTCCGCCACCAGGGATGCCGACGCGCTGCACCTCGGGCCTGTTGAAGCCCATCAACGCGTCGTCGGTCACTTCGGTAACCGGCAACTCACGCACGCCGAACGCAGCTTCGAGTTCGTCTGGCGACGCCTGCTCGCCAACCAGAATCAGTTCGGCCGCAACATGAGGCACATTGCCAAGCACACGCGGCAAGCCTGCTGGAGTGGTGACGCGATCTTGCACCACGGTTCGATAGTCGATGCCGGTGACGCGTTCGATGATCTCGGCCAACACCCAGTGCGCCGACGACGGGTGATATTCGAAACGTGTTCCAGGCTGCCAGTTGAGCCGCCACTTTGCGAACGCTGCAGTGCGCCCTGCGCTGGTGTCGCCCTCTGGAGCCGTCAACGGTGCCGATGGAAAGCCCGACGTGTGCAGCATGACCTGCTCGACGGTGATGATCTCTTTGCCGTTCGTTCCGAACTCGGGAATGTAGTCGGTGACCAAGCGCATCGGATCGACGAGACCGTCGCCGATGAGCGCCCAAATAGCACCCGCAACGAACGTCTTCGTGGCCGAGTAGACAATGAAGCGAGTGTCGTTCGTCGCGTCGCCAAATGTTTCGAAAGCGACGAGTTCTCCTTGATAGGCCAACGCAACCTGCGACGCTGGCAAGAATCCTTCGTCAACTTCGCGCTCGGCCCGATCGAGCAGCTTCTGAACTGCAGCCTGGTTAATACCCATGTGACTCCCCCTCGGTTCGAGTGAACACTACGCAGGCCATACAGCCCAAGCGTTACCGACCGTTTCGTCTACACTCGGCGACATGTCAGCGCCGACAACGCCATTGGTTGGAATTATCATGGGTTCACGGTCCGATCTCGACACGATGCAGCACGCGCTCGACACCTTGCGGTCGCTCGACATTGCCTTTGAGGCGCGTGTTGTCAGCGCTCATCGCACGCCCGATCTGCTGTTTGAATACGCATCGACTGCCGAGGCTCGGGGCCTTGAGGTCATTATCGCTGGAGCTGGCGGGGCGGCTCATTTGCCCGGCATGTGCGCTGCCAAAACCACCGTTCCGGTGCTCGGAGTGCCCGTGCAGTCACGCATGTTGTCGGGGGTCGACTCGTTGCTCTCAATCGTGCAGATGCCCGCAGGTATACCCGTGGGCACGCTTGCCATCGGCAAAGCCGGAGCCATCAACGCTGCACTGCTCGCTGTAAGCATCGTCGCTAACTCGCGACCCGATGTGCGCGAGCGACTTCGCGCATTTCGCGACTCGCAGACCGCCACCGTGCTCGACGACTCGTGGATCGAAGGCGCACCGCAATGACCCACCGTGGCGATGCCTGAACCCATACTTCCCGGCTCCACGATTGGCATTCTTGGCGGCGGCCAACTTGCTCGAATGCTCGCTCTCGCAGCACAGCCAATGGGCTACCACGTCGTCGTGCTCGACCCCGACTTACGGTGTCCCGCGGCGGCCGTGTGTGATCGCGTCATCGTGTCTGCATTCGACAGCAACGACGGTCTCGCCCAGTTGGCCGATGCGGTCGACGTAGTCACGCTCGAATTCGAGAACGTGCCAAGCGACGCGCTCGAAGCGCTCGAAGCGCTCGTGCCAGTTCGACCTGGTCGGCACGTGCTTGAGATCGCTCGGGACCGCGTGCTCGAAAAGGCCTTTCTCAACAGCATCGGTATAGAGACCGCTCCGTGGGCAACCATCGACACCGACGCCGACCTCGCATCCGATGCTGTCGCTCACAAGTTCCCGGCCATCATCAAGACATCCACGTTGGGCTACGACGGTAAAGGTCAGGTTCACGTCACAGACGTTAACGAAGCGAGCGAGGCGTGGCAGCACATGGGGCGCAGTCGGTGCGTCATAGAGTCACTAGTCGATTTCTCGATGGAGATTTCTGTCATCGTGGCGCGCTCGGCGAGCGGCGAGCAGCGAGCGTTTGCCCCGTTCGAAAACCAGCACCGCAACAGCATTCTCGACATCACATTGTGGCCAGCGCGCATCGACCGTGTCATCGCCGAAGCAGCCGTGAACACAGCACTAGAGATTTCCCGCAAGATCAATGTGATCGGCCTTCTCACTGTCGAGATGTTTGTGACCCGCGCTACCGAAGCGCGGCCGTCGCGAATCGTGGTCAACGAGATCGCGCCGCGGCCGCACAACTCTGGACACGTCACCATCGAGGCCTCGCCCACGTCACAATTTGCCCAGGCTATTCGCGCTGTATGCGATCTGCCGCTCGGCGATGTCACGCCGCACTCCCCCGGCGCTATGGCAAATCTGCTCGGCGATCTGTGGCCAGCCAACGCACGTACATCGGCAGCGCCACCCAACTCGCTTGCGGCTCTGCACAGCGATGTCACGATGCATCTCTACGGCAAGAGCGAAGCCCGACCCGGCCGCAAGATGGGTCACATCACAGCTTTGGGCACCACCCACGACATAGCTCTCAGCGCTGTCCTCGCTGCACGAGGAGCTGTCGAAACCTTATGAGTCGACATCTCGTGTCAGCCGCCTACATGGCAAACTCACGAACGTGATTCTCGACGTACAGTTCAACGCAGCCACAACTCCTTGGCCCGAACTACGTGATGCAGTGATTGCAGCGCAAGAGGCCGGTTACGGCGTTGCATGGGTTCTCGATCACCTCGCCGGCCAAGTGATGCGCGGCGATCAGATGCTCGAGTGCTTCACATGGGTTGGCGCACTCGCCGCATCGACCACAACGATCGGCATCGGAACACTGGTTGCCAACGTCTGGAATCGTCCTGTCGCTGTGCTCGCAGCTGCCGCAGCCTCGGCTCAAATCATCTCCGATGGTCGCTTCTGGCTAGGCATCGGCGCTGGTGCTTCTCCGGCATCACCGTTCGGAGCCGAGCACGCCGCTGTCGGCATCGCTCTACATCCCGACATGGCAACGCGTCACCAGCGCGTTCAAGATTTCATCGATATGGCCCGCACGATGTGGGTTGCTGGTGAAGTAAACGGGGTCACTGGATTTCCGATACCACCAACCACTCCCCCAATGATCGTCGGTGTCAACAGTGTTGCTCTCGCCACTCTGGCGGCACGCGAAACCGATGGCATCAACATCCGTTGGAACCACCCGCGCTTCGAGGCGATTATCGAAGCCGCACGCGAGGCGCGCCCTGCCGGTATGTCGCCGCTGGTGGTCACCACATGGGAGCCATGGAGCGAAGAACTGATGGATGCAGGCTCACCGCAACGCGAGCTCTACACGAAACTTGCTGTGGATCGGCTCATCGTTGTTCAGTTCAATAGAGCCGATCCATCCAAGATCGTGTTGTAACAAAACGCTGTTGGCTAGCGGGCGCCCAACAGGTCGACAACGAAAACCAAGGTCTCGTTGGCCTTAATGACGCCGCCAGCGCCCTGAGCGCCGTAGCCCATGCTCGGCGGAATCGTGAGACGACGACGGCCGCCGAGCTTCATGCCCTCGACACCCTTGTCCCAGCCGGTGATGACTTGGCCTGCGCCGAGTCGGAACTGGAATGTGTCGCGACGATCCCAGCTGGCATCGAACTGCTTGCCGGTACTCCACGAAACACCCACGTAGTGCACGTCGACCGACATGCCTGCAATGGCAGTATGTCCGTCGCCCACAATGAGATCTTCGATCAATAGCTCGGTTGGCGCGTCGCCGGCGGGAATAGTTACTTCGGGTTTGGTGAGGTCACTCATGGCTCTGCACGCTATCCGCGTCGTAATGTTTGTGCATGACACTTCGCTCGACCGGACTCTCGCACGACGAGATCATCACAACGCTGCAACAGATGAAAGACAACGATGTTCGTTGGCGCGACGGTAGGGCCTTCACGCTTGCCTACAGCGCTGGCGATGAGGTGCTCGCTGTCGCCGAAGAGGCATACCGCGCCTTCGCATCCGAAAACGCGTTGAACACCGACGCATTCCCAAGCCTGCGCGTCATTCAGGCACAAGTGGTCGAGATCGTGATCGATTGGTTGCAGGGCGACTCAAGCGCTGCCGGGTTCATGACCAGCGGCGGCACCGAGAGCATCTTGCTGGCGGTGAAGGCGTCACGCGAGCGCGGCAAGAAAGAACGCGGTATCACTCAACCAAATGTGGTGTTGCCCACCAGCGCTCACGCCGCGTTCGAAAAGGCGTGTTACTACTTCGGTCTCGAAAGCCGACGCGTTGCGGTGAGCGAAGATTGGCGAGCGAATCCCGAGGCAATGGCTGCCGCAGTCGATGACAACACGGTGTTGTTGGTCGGCTCGGCGCCCCAGTATCCGCAAGGCGTGGTCGATCCCATCGAGGCCATTGCTGCCATTGCAGCCGAACGAGATATCAACTGTCACGTCGATGGTTGCATGGGCGGCGTCAGCCTCACGTATCTCAAACGACTCGGCTACTCGATTCCTGCGTGGAACTTCGAGGTACCTGGAGTCACCAGCATCTCTGTCGATCTCCACAAGTATGGATACACCGCCAAGGGCGCTTCAGTTATCGCCTGGCGCAACAAGAAACTGCGCAGCTATCAGACCTATGTCACTGACAACTGGCTCGGCGGAATGTACGGCTCATCGGGCATTTTGGGCACCAAGGGCGGCGGGTCGATGGCCGCAGCGTGGGCCGTGATGAACTTCCTCGGCGACGATGGCTACATGCGAGTCACGTTGGCAGCGCGCCTCGCCGCCGAAGAACTGGTGACCGGCCTGCTGGCTCGGCCGCAACTGCAACTGGTCGCCGCTCCCGACTCAACATTGGTTTCTTTTCGCGCCGCCGATCCCTCAACACTCGACGTATTCGCCATCGCTGACGGCCTCTGGAAGCGCGGTTGGTATCTCGATCGCCAAGGACCTCCCCCAGCGCTGCACTGCACGGTCAACGCGATCCACGAAGGCAAGATCGCCCCGTTTCTGGCCGACCTCGACACCGTGCTGGATGAACTCAGCGGCTCTGCAACTACGGGCACCCAAGGCGCGTACGGCACCATCGAATAGCCCCCAAACCCCGTGTGGGCTGGGGCAGGGTCGCGCGTGGGTAGAACCGGCGGCTTACTGGGGTGCGATGCGGACGGCGCTCAATGGCAACGGGGTCGTCGCTGGCAGGGCAGAATGTGGCATGCATCATGTTGTGTCTCTCCCCGTTGAGTTTCTGTTCTCGATGACCGCCACCACAAACACGTCCGGCGTGATCGCCAAGGGGCCGAACGGCACCAGGGTTGTCGTCGACGCTTCGAGCGGCACGTTCGAAGGTCCGAAGTTGAAGGGCATCGTGAAGGCTCCCGGCGGCGACTGGGTCACGGTGCGACCCGATGGCGTCTTACAACTCGACGTCCGCGTGCTGCTCGAGACCGACGACGGAGCGATCATCCTGATGCAGTACAAAGGCATTGGGGTCGACGGCGGCGCCAACATTCGTACTGCTCCACTCTTCGAGACCGGCGACGAGCGCTACGCGTGGCTCAACAGCGTGCAAGCTGTGGCCCACGGCAGTACGGGCGATGGCGACGTCACGTATCAGGTGTACGCACTTCGCTAACGGTTTACCTACCAACGCTCGGCCGAAATTCAGTGATCAGCGCGAGCTTGGCGTTGAGTCTGCATCAGCGGATTGGCGATCGACTGCGGCCGGATGCAACATCAGCACCGGCACCGCTGCATGACGTAGCACTTTCAGTGCCGTGCTTCCCATCGTGAGGCGAGCCCCAGCCGGAATACCGCGTGTCACCATCGCAATCATTCCTACATCTGCCGTTTCTTTGACGTACTCGGCGATCGCGGAGGCTGGCTCTCCGTGCAGCACATCGAAGTCTCGATTGTGCGGCGGATGCAGTCGTTCGGCGATATGGCGGATGTACGACGACTCATTGCTGTCGTTCGGTATCCCTGAACGCCCAACCTGAACGAGACGCAAGCTCATCTTGAGCATGTCGGCAACTTCGACTGCCGAAGCCAAGATCGCGGCGCTCAACTCAGTGTTATCAATCGGCACCAGCAGCACTGGCGCTGCCGGCCGGACAGACGCTCGTGGCCCAACCATCACAACGCACGTCTCCACTTCGCGCACGACATCGGCGCTAATGCTGCCAAACATCAACTCTCCAAATGCCGTGCGTCCATGCGATCCGAGACACCACAAGGTGTTGTCCACAGCCTCAAGAATCTCGAGTACCAATGCGATCTCTGGGTCTGAGTCGCTAGGGATGACGCGCCATGAGGTCGACTGACCGGTGCTTTTGCTCAACGCAGCGAGCGCTGCCTGCGAATCAGCAACCATCTTCGACGCTGAAATCGTGAGGAGTTGCAAACTCGCGGCCCCGCGCATCGCAAGGTCTTGCCCAACTGCAACAGCCGCCAAAGACTGCTCAGAGAAATCGACCGGAACAACAACACGGGTAAACGTCATTCGACCAGCATGACCTTCGGCCCTCAAAGTCGCTAGGGACCTTTGTCACGACTTGGCCTCTCCGAAACCTATTCGCAAGGCGTGATACGCACACAGCGTTGCTTTGGTGCCTACTGCTATCGGGTCATAGTGATCAACCTCAAATGCCACCGCAATGCCCTGCTCTGCTCGGCCACGATGGACGCTCGCGCCTTCTGCGTGGGCTAACGTTCGTGTTGCCGCTACATCCATGCGGGAGAGTCGACACGGGCAGCCAGTCCGCTTCGACGCCGAAGGAGCAACCACCCCGGAACCTCTCAGGCCCCCGGACCGTGTGGATAGGCAACGCTGGAAAGCAGGTGCGTGCACCTCGCCGAAGGGGAAAACCGGTTCGCCGGCGAAGCTCTCAGGTTCCGTGACAGCGGGGGTATCACTGCCCCTACGCGTCTGGAGACAGCCATGCATGCCCGTCCCGCTCTCAGCGAACTGATCGACGAGCAAGAGTTCGCCCGACGACACATCGGCCCTAATGCGGCCGAACGTGGGCACATGCTCGCCACGATCGGTCTTTCCTCGATCGATGAACTGCTCGATGCCACTGTTCCTCGATCTATCCGCATGGCCCATCCCCTCGATATGCCTGAAGGTGCCAGCGTCACCGATGCGCTCTTCGAACTCAGAGCCTTGGCCGACCAAAACGTGGTGCGCACCAGCCTCATTGGCATGGGCTACTACGCCACCACAACTCCCCCGGTGATCATGCGCAATGTGCTTGAAAATCCGGCGTGGTATACCTCGTACACGCCGTATCAACCTGAGATCAGCCAGGGTCGACTTGAGGCACTGCTCAACTTTCAAACCATGGTGGCCGAACTCACCGGCCTTCCGTTGGCCAATGCATCGTTACTCGATGAGGCAACCGCCGCAGGCGAAGCGATGACAATGATTCGGCGCCAGTCGAAGCACACCGGCAACACGTTCTTCGTGCATGAAGACACGCATCCGCAGACCATTGCCGTGCTGCGCACACGCGCTGAGCCAATCGGATTCGAACTGATAATCGGGCCATCTACCGACTTCGACGAGGATCGTTGCTTTGGTGCGCTCATCTCGTGGCCAGGCTCAAGCGGAACGCTTCACGATCACCGCGAACTCATCGCTGTCGCGAACGATTGTGGGGCGCTCGTCGCGGCCGCCACCGACCTACTGGCCTGCGTTCTGCTCACTCCCCCAGGGCAATTCGGCGTCGACATTGCGATCGGTTCGGCTCAGAGATTTGGAGTGCCGATGGGCTTCGGCGGCCCACACGCTGCGTTCATCGCGACGCACGAGGTTCATGCACGCGCATTGCCCGGACGCCTTGTAGGAGTGAGCGCTGACACTGCTGGCCGACCCGCATTGCGTCTCGCGCTGCAAACCCGCGAGCAACACATTCGTCGCGAGAAGGCCACATCGAATATCTGTACCGCCCAAGCTCTGCTCGCCAACATTGCTGGCATGTACGCGTCGTGGCACGGCCCCGAAGGTCTGCGCCGCATTGCCGAACGCGTCCATCGACTTACTTCGATCTGTGCCGACGGCCTGCGCTCCAACGGTGTCAGCCTCGTGAACGGTTCATGGTTCGACACGATTCATATCAACGTGGCCTCAGCACCGGACACGATCAACGTAGCGAAGGCTGCCGGGCTCGCACTGCGGCTCGTGAATGACACCACCGTGGGCGCAAGTTTCGACGAGACCTCCACGACCGCCACGGTCGAAACGCTCTGGCGCGTAGTCGGGGTCACGGCCGCAATTGAGGATCATCACAACGCTCACGACGGTATACCACTTCACTCCCGACGCACCGACACAATTCTTCCGCAAGCGGTGTTCAACCGGTATCACAGCGAGCACGAAATGCTTCGTTACCTTCGCGCTCTTGCCGACAAAGATCTGGCGCTTGATCGCACGATGATTCCGCTTGGCTCGTGCACGATGAAGCTCAACGCCACCGTCGAGATGGTGCCAATCACATGGCCTCAGTTCGCCAATGTGCATCCGTATGCCGACGACTCCGACACCGTCGGATACCGCACGATGATCACGCAACTTGAAACAATGTTGGTGGCCATCACCGGTTACGACGCTGTGAGCCTGCAGCCAAACGCTGGCAGCCAAGGCGAGCTCGCCGGGCTACTCGCGATCCGTGCGTATCACGCCAGCCGAAATCAGCAACTTCGCACGGTCTGTCTCATTCCGTCGAGTGCGCACGGCACCAACGCCGCCAGTGCTGTGATGGCTGGTATGCAGGTGGTGGTTGTGGCATGCGACGGGCGCGGCAATATCGACCTCGTCGACCTGCGCGCCAAGACCAGCGCCGCCGGCGATCGTCTCGCTGCGATCATGGTTACCTACCCGTCTACGCATGGCGTATTTGAAGAAGCGATCCGCGACATCTGCGAGGTGGTGCACGACGGCGGCGGCCAGGTGTATGTCGATGGTGCCAATTTGAACGCACTCGTGGGCCTTGCCCAACCCGGCCGTTTCGGTGCCGACGTGAGCCACCTCAATCTGCACAAAACGTTCTGCATTCCTCACGGCGGCGGCGGTCCTGGCGTTGGCCCTGTGGCCGTGCGCAGCCACCTCACGCCGTTCTTGCCCGGCAATCCGCTCGGCCCACGCGATCAAGTCTGTGGGCCAGTCTCGGCAACGATGTTCGGCTCTGCGAGCATCTTGCCGATCTCGTGGATGTACATCCGTCTGATGGGCGCCACAGGCCTTCGTGATGCCACCGCAGCCGCCATTCTCAGCGCCAACTATGTGGCCCAACGACTCGATGCAGCATTTCCTGTGTTGTATCGCGGCGAGCGCGGTTACGTAGCGCATGAGTGCATTCTCGATCTACGCGACATCACCAAGGACACAGGCGTCTCTGTCGACGATGTCGCCAAACGATTGATCGACTACGGCTTCCATGCGCCGACGATGAGCTTTCCCGTCACCGGCACATTGATGGTCGAACCCACCGAGAGCGAAACGCTGCACGAACTCGATCGCTTCTGTAACGCAATGCTGGCCATCCGCGCCGAGATCAATCGCGTCGACAGCGGCGAATGGAGCTCTGACGACAACCCACTGCGGCACGCTCCGCACACCAGCGAAGATCTACTCGGCGAATGGACTCGGCCGTACAGTCGCGAGTTCGGGGCGTACCCACTCGACGTGCTGCGCGCCAACAAATACTTTCCACCGGTCTCGCGAATCGATGCAGCCTTCGGCGATCGACATCTGGTCTGTTCGTGCGCACCGCTCGAGGCCTACGCCGACGCGATGACATAGACCGGTAACGGCATCTCAACGACGTGCCATCGCTATGCGTTACCGTTGCGCCATGGCTGAATCTTCTACACCCGGTCTCGGTGATTTGCTTGGGCTTCTCGGTGGAGCGAATCCGTTGGCCTCGATTGGCAAGACCATCGATCAGTTCAAGCGAGGCGTCAACGATTTCCTCACTGGTGTCGAAACGTTCAACGCAACGATGGAGTCACTCAACGGTGTCACCGTGCGCATCAACCGCTTACTCGACGATATCGAGGAACCAATTCAGGCGCTCATGCCTCAGGTGACGCGCAGCATCAAGACCGCCGACGCGTTGTTTAGCCAACTCAGCGTTCCCGTTGAGAAGATCACACCCGGCCTTTTGCGTCTTGCCGAGACGCTCAGCTCGCCGGGGCTCATCAACCTGCCGCGCGAGATCGCCGGGTTCGTCGACACCTTGGGCGACCTCGCCACACGCTTACAACCGCTCACGCAGATGGCCGAGTCAGCGGGCAGCTTGTTTGGCCTGCGCCAACTGTCGGTATTGCGAGGTGGCTCAAATAAAACGAAGCCCACCCAGGCCCCTGTTGCTGAGCCAGCCCCGCCGCCGCCAGTTACGAAGAAAGCTCCTGCAAAGAAGCCAGCGGCAAAGAAAGCTCCTGCAAAGAAGCCAGCGTCCCCAGCTAAGAAATAGCCAACCGCTCGGCGTTTGTCTATCTACGTCTGTTTTGCGACAAAGGGCGCTTCCACCACGGTGCCAGCCAGTGCGCTGCCGCGAACATCGATCGTTACCGCAGTGCCGATGGCGATGTCGGGCGGCAGAAAGGCCAACGCGATTCCGTGCTGCAGCACCGGCGAAAAGTTGCCGCTGGTGAGCACACCGATGGGCTGATCGTTGAGCAACACGGCGCAACCCTCGCGAGGCGGACGACGTCCCTCTGTGGCGATCGCCCGCAGGAGGCGGCTGACTCCCATGGCTTGCTCTGCTGCGAGCGCAGCACGGCCGCGGAACTCGCCCTTGGTCCACGACACGACCCAGCCGAGACCTGCTTGTAGCGAGGTGATGCCAGGCCCCAGCTCGTGACCATGCAACGGCAACCCTGCTTCGAGGCGAAGCGTGTCGCGAGCTCCGAGTCCGGCGGGCGCGATGCCGGCGCCGAGTAACTGCTGCCACAGCGCGCCCGCAGCGTGTGCGGGAATTGCGATCTCTACGCCGTCTTCTCCGGTGTAGCCAGTGCCAGCCACAACGCAGCTCACGCCCTGCCACACAACAGTGACGACGCAAAACCGTTTCACCGCTGAGGCGTCAGCAAAGACTGTCGCCAAGCGGGCACGAGCCTCGGGACCCTGCACGGCAATCACGGCGCGGGTCTGCGTAGTTTCGACACCACCGATCGCATCACGAACACGGTCGGTATTCGAAGCGTTGGGCATCACATCAAAGGTCTCGTTGTCGACCCACCACACGATGATGTCGTCGAGCACCGAGGCATCGGTTTCGTCGAGCAGGTGCGTGTATTGCGCTCGGCCCGGTGTGATTTTGCCGAGATCGTTCGTGAACGCCCGCTGCAGTTGTTCAAATGCATCGGCGCCAGTAACGCGAACTGTTCCGAGATGCGAAACATCGAACATGACAGCGCCACTTCGGCACGCCAAGTGCTCTTCGATGGTTCCGCTGGCATACGACAGCGGCATGTCCCATCCGCCGAAGGGCACCATCTTTGCGCCGAGCGCGCGATGCGCCGCGTCGAGCGGCGAATACCTGAGCTCGGCCACCGAGGTCAGATCGCTACGTGCGCTTCGGGTACAGCGTGTGGGCCGACAATGCTGATGAGCGACGCATCGACCTCGCTCTTCACGCCAGCGAGCGGCAACACGTTGAGAACGCCTTGGCCCTTCCTGAGCACGTCGATCAGTTCTTCGCCATCGCACAGCACCACGTTGGATCCGCTGATCACAATGTGCGCCGAAGCAATGTCTGAGCTCACGTGTTCGCGCAGGTAGCTAAACACCTCGCGGACCGAAGCGAGCTTGATGCCAGCGTCCAGGAGGTTCTTGATCACGCGGAGTTCGAGGAGATCTCGATACGAGTACTCCCGACGTGAACCGCTGCCGGCGGCGTCGAGCAACGATGGTCGCACCAACCCGGTACGTGCCCAATAATCGAGTTGGCGATACGAGATGCCAACAATGCTGGCTGTCTTGGTGCCGCTGAAACCTGCTTCGATCATGGCTGCCTCCGTGATCTAGAGAATATGTCGCTTACACAGCGGTAGTTACGCCCGTGTAAGGAGGATCACAGTACGGTACGCCGCGCGCGCCGTCAAGCTTTCTCGCGCGGAGCGCAAACATAAATTCACGCACAGCGCGAACGCGCCTGCGGTGAGGGACAAGGTCAGCTACTGAAGTCTTCGGGGCTGATGTTCTCGATGAAGTCGCGAAACTCATCGAGGATCGATTCGGCTTCGCCCTCACCCAATTCGGCGTGCTCGACTTCGGGTAATTGGCCCACTTCGTCGAGCAGTTCGGACGTCGCGTAGATGGCCGCTCCTGTGCGGGCAGCGACAGCCATGGCATCAGAGGGCCGACTCGACAGTTCACGAGGCCCAGCGGTCGTCTGGAGATGAATGATGGCGTAATAAGTGTGTTCGCGGATCTCGGTGATGACGACACGATCGACCGTGGCGTCGAGCAGCGTGAGGAACTGCACCAGCAGGTCGTGGGTCATCGGCCTCGGTGCACTGAGCCCCTTGAGCGCAAAATGGATTGACGACGCCTCGGCGTTGCCAATCATGATCGCCAAGCCGCGCTGTCGACCCGCCTGCTCACGAAGGAATACGACCGGGGTGTTGTCGGGAGGTTCAATACGTACCTCAACGAGCTCCATTGCGATGTCCACGTCGGTGATGGTAACTCGCATTCACGATCGAGTGCGAACGAACGCAAGCGAAAGGTAAAACTGCTGCGCGACTTAGGCTCCGTCGAAGTGGTGGCGCAACATTGACTCGATCATCGCTGCGCGTAACTGGTTGCCAAGCTCGGCTAGCTCGCTGAGTGTCTGCAGCGCCTGCTGGCGCGACTGCGGGTTGCGCTGACGAAGCAACGGCATGATGCGCTGCTCGAACAACGCCGATTCACGCTCGGCGGCCTGACGCCATGAGCGAAGGTGACGGGCATCGATGCCCTGTTCAAGAAAGCGCGCCGCGATGCGGGCGATCTCGACGGCGTCGGCCTGATATGTGGCATCGGCACCTGATCCGCGTGAGGGCACAATGGCGAACTCATCAAGTTCGCGCAGCTGCTCTTCGGAAATCTCGGCAGCCAATCGCAGTTCGTCGCGGCTGTAGGGCAGGCCCGGAAGATCTGCTGCCGGGTTCTTTGCCGCCGCAGCGGCCACAACGGCCACAACGGCCACAGCCGGTTGAGCGAGAGCTACAGGCTGCACTGGCTTGGCTGCAGCCTTGGGCGCTGGGCGTGCTGGGCGCGCTGGCCGCGCTGTCTCGGTGGGTTCGTTGGATTCATCGGCGCCGACCACAGTGAGCACGGGCACCGCAGACACGACCGCCGCCAGCGGAGTAACGGGCACTGAACCAGTGGCAGGCCGTGCCGAAGGATGACGCGAGGTTTGCGCAGCAATGTCGCCAGGGATCAACGCTTTGCCGCCGGCCCATTCGGGTCCGCCGTCGGTGCGACGAAATACGCTGTCACGCTGGGGCACTTCGGGCACGACGGTGTTGCGAATCTCGACATTGCGAATGCCGCGTGGCGGTGTGCGCCCGCCGGTTGGATCGGTTTCGATGGTGCCTGACTCGATGCGATCACGGATGACCTTGAGAGGCAGGAAGTTCTCTTTTTGCTCGTGAAGAATCGCTCGAAGCAGGTCGACATCGTGTTCGTAAAACTTGCGATAGCCAGAAGGCGTGCGCTCTGGTTCGATGAGGCCCTGACTCTCGAGGAAACGGATCTTTGAGATCGTTACATCGGGGAAGTCCTCGAGCAACAGTCCAAGCACCTCGCCGATGGACAGATATTGGTTATCGGACATAGTGGTCACTGCGCCCGCTCGAAAAAGACGAGGCGGAACTTGCCGACCTGAAGTTCGTCGCCCTGGCTCAACAAGGCTTCTTCAATGCGCTGCTGGTTGACATAGGTTCCGTTCAGCGAACCTGCGTCTCGAGACACGTAGCCCGCAGCTGTGCGCTCTACTTCGGCGTGGCGCCGAGAGACCGTGATGTCGTCGAGCATGATTTCGCTATCGGGGTGCCGACCGAGATGGGTAACCGTGGCGCGAAGTGCGAAGCGCTCGCCTGCCTGCGCACCGCTGCGCACGATGAGTACGCCACAATCTTCGGGAAACGTACTGAGATCTACGTGCACATCATCGGCTGTGCCGGGCGCGTCGAGCAGTGGATCAACATTGGGCAGCGTGATGGTGTGATCCGAGGCGAGATCGAGCGCGGAGCCACACGAAGAGCAAAAGTTTGACTCGGTGCGATTTCTATGTCCGCAATCGTTACAGAACACGTAGGCCACGGCGCAGACCCTAGCTTTCTGTCAACGCGCGATAAGAAACGGCGTCGATCAATTGTGCCGTCTGGCTGGGGTCGGACATCTCAATCACACAAATCCAGCCGCCGCCGTAGGGGTCGTTGTTCACCGCGGCAGGGTCAGAACCCAGCGCAGCGTTGACCTCGACCACGACACCCGACACCGGGGCATAAATATCGGACACCGATTTGGTGCTCTCGACTTCGCTGAAGCTTTGGCCATTGGCGACGGTGACACCAATGTCGGGCACCTGCACGTAGACAACATCGCCTAACGCGTCTTGCGCAAAGTCGGTGATTCCCATACGAGCCCGGTTGCCAGATATCTGGATCCACTCATGGTCACTTGAGTACAGCAGCTCGTCCGGCACGTTCATTAACCCGCACGTTACTCAACTTGAGACCTCCCTGTGAACAAACCCAAGACTGACCCTTTGGCTGAGGCTGAGATTGTTCAAACTGACGTTTCAGCGCAGTAATTGGCGAATGCGCCGGGCGTACTCTTGGCCGAGTCGGCGCGAATCGGCATCGGTGTTTCCTTCGGCCCATACATGAGTGACCGGCTCCTCAGGGTCGGGCAGCGCCAACACCCAGCCATCGTCGTGCAGCACCTTGACACCGTCGACCAGCACCACATTGCGCCCGGCCATCTCGACCAAGCTGCGCATGACCAAACCCTTTTGCTCCCAAGGTGTGACCACCGTTTCGTGCACAACATGTGACTTGGGCAGACCGGCGACAACGTCGGCCAAGGTTCGTTCAGTTCGAGCCAAGAGGTCGAGGATCTTGAGCAACGCACCCGCAGCATCGAACGCCGGCAAAAAGCCCGGCAAGATGTATCCGCCCGCACCGTCAGAAGCGAAGCCAACTGCTGGCTCCATCGCCGCTGCCATGAGTGCCGCCATCGAAATCTTGGTTGGTACAACATCTACCCCGTGGGCCTCGGCCAGACGAGCCGCCTGCTGGCTGATGTTCACTGGCAACGCAATGGCGTCGCCGAGCAGGTGGTCGCAAACCAGATCGACGAACGCCAGAAGGGCTTCGTCGTGGGTCAATACCCGACCCTCGTTATCGATGAGCGTGAGCCGCTCGCCGTCGGCATCAATGATGGCGCCAAGGTGAGCACCTGAGGCACGCACCAGCCCACCAACGCGCTCGCTCGCAACAGCGAGATCGAAGGCAACGCGATCGGACGTAGACACATACGGGTTCACCGCAAGTACGTCGGCGCCGAGTTTGCCCAGCAACGTGGGCATCACCAACGAGGTGGCGCCAAAGCTGTAGTCGACCACGAGCTTGAACTTGCTCTCGCGGATGGCATCTGCTTGCACCGTGGCCTCGAGCGCAACGGTGTATTCCTCAAGTGCGCGTGGCGGAAACTGAATGTCGCCAATCTCTTCGGCAAGCACGCGCCGGAAATCTTCGCGCTGGAAGAGGCGCTCAATTTTGCGTTGGCCATCTTCGCTGATGTCGGTGCCCGACGAATCGAAGAACCTCACGATGACGCGTGACGGGTCGTCTTGATGCAGTCGAACAGTGAGCCCGGCGAACGCTCGTGGCGAACGGGTAAGAAATCGCGTGACCGGAACGCTGGCAACCTCGAGGTCGAGCACATCGACGCCCGACGCATTGAGCCCGGCCATGATGGCTCGCTTGAGCATGCGCGCAGCGCGGCTGGAGTCGCGAGAGATCACGACCGTGGTGCCCTTTTTCAACGACGTGCCGTGGGCCATTGCCAGCTTGACCGCAAGCTCGGGCGTGACATCTACGTTGGCCAACCCAGTAACGCCATCTCGACCGAACAGGCTGCGTGAACCCTTGCTCTCCCAGACGATGCTGGTATTCACCACGGCGCCATCTTCGATGGTCTTAAACGGGTACACCTTGACATCGCCGTTAAGCACTGCGCCGCTACCAACGAACACCGAGTCGCCCAACACCACGCCCTCGTCGATGCGGACGTTCGAGCGGATGCTGCAACTGCGACCCACTACTGCCCCGCGCAGACGAACGCCGGACCCAACGTAGACATTGTCGTGAAGCACCGAGCGTTCGATGTGCACGTCGGTGAGCAGCCGCACGTTTGAGCCAAGCACGGTGTACTCGCCGAGCCAACATCCGGCTTCGACCTTGCAGCCCGGCCCGATGACCGCAGGGCCGGTGACGGTGGCCGACGGCGAAATCTCTGCGCCCTCGCCGAGCCACACGCCATCGCTGATGCGGAATCCGGGGATCTCGAGTTGCACCTTTTGGTCGAGCACATCTTTGTGTGCGCTGAGATACGCATCGAGCGTGCCGACGTCTTCCCAGAAGCCTTCGGCCACGGCGCCGTACAGGGGCAGTCCTTCGGCGAGCAGTTGAGGAAAGACCTCGCCGCTGAAGTCGACCGAGCGACCCTCGGGGATGTAGGCGAAGATCGAAGGCTCGAGCACGTAAATGCCCGTATTGATTGTGTCGCTGAACACCTGGCCCCACGTGGGCTTTTCGAGGAACCGTTCGATTGTGCCGTCCTCGCGGGCGATGACGATGCCGAAGTCGAGTGGGTTCTCAACCGGAGTGAGACCGATTGTGGCAATCGCTTTGTGCTCGTCGTGAAACGCCACCAACGCGCCAAGATCCATGTCGGTCATGACGTCGCCCGAGATCACCAAAAACCGCTCGTTCAACAGGTGCCTTGCGTTGCCGACGCTGCCGGCAGTACCTAATGGCACGGCCTCGTGTGCGTAGTGCATTGTGACGCCGAACTCGCTGCCGTCGCCGAAGTAGGTCTTGATCGCGTTGGCCAAGAAGGCAACGGTGACGACAATCTCGTCGAAGCCGTGTTTGCGCAACAGGTTGATGACGTGCTCCATCATTGGCACGTTGGCAATGGGCAGCATCGGCTTGGGGGCGTTTGAGGTGAGCGGGCGAAGTCGGGTGCCTTCGCCACCCGCCATGATGACGGCCTTCATGATTCCTTCGTATTCATAGTGCGAGATCCTTGTGTGCTCGATCGGCCCGGCCGTCGCGCAGGTTGGCGCGAATGACTGGGATGTATGCAAATGCGGTCCAGTAGCTGATGATCAGCCCAGGTATGGCGCAGAGCCAACCGGTGATCTGAAACGGAAGTTTGTACCGGAAGTCGGATTGCCCTAAGAGTAAACCCGGCAGCGCCAGCATCAGCAAGAAGGTGGCCATCTTGCCCCACCACGTGACATCGAATCGCTTCATTCCGAAGGCTGTTGCCAAGGCGACGATGGCTCCGAAGAGTGTTTCGCGAACGAGCACCAGCCAGAAGAACCACAGCGGACTCACGCCGTACACGATGATGCCGACGAGTCCGACGATAAACATCAACCGATCGGCGGTTGGGTCGAGCACCTTGCCAAGATTGCTCACTTGGTTGAAGCGTCGGGCGATGTAGCCGTCGATCCAGTCGGTACCCCCGAGTGCGCCCATCAGCCACGCAGCGCCAGCAACGTTGTCGCGGCCGAACAAGAGATACAAGAACAGCGGGATGCACAGCAGCCGAACCACTGACATCGCGTTTGGGATGGTGACAATGCGATCGGTGTCGGCTTCGAGTTGCGGGTCTGACGGCCGATTGATGAGGTGAGCAGATTTACGTTTTGGGCGAGACGAGTCCGACGACACTGACGAAGCGTACAACGACCTACAGTCGCAGCATGGCTACGAACGCACTGCAGAGAAAGGTTGCGCACATTACTAGCGCAGGATCACGATGAGCACCGTCTTCACCCGCATCATCAATGGCGACATTCCTGGCACGTTTGTGTACCGTGACGACCTCTGTGTTGTCTTCATGTCGATCAACCCCATGGCGATTGGCCACGTGCTGGTGGTGCCTGTCGAAGAGGTTGACCATTGGGTCGATTGCTCACCCGAACTCTCAGCGCACCTGTTCAACGTGAGTCATCGCGTCGCCAAGGCTCAGCGGTCGGCCTTTGACTGCGAGCGCGTAGGCCTCATCATCGCTGGATACGAAGTGCCGCACGCGCACATTCACCTCATCCCCACCACGCACATGGGGCAACTGTCGTTTGCCAACGCAGCAACGTCGGTTGACTTTGGGGCGTTGGCGAAAGCAGCGCAGCGCATTCGCGACGCACTGAACCAAGACTGACGCCTGAGGCCTCAGCCTTGAGGCCTCAGCCTTGAGGGCTCAGCCGAGGCGAAGCGTTTCGAGAGGTTCGAGTTTGGCGGCGCGAACCGATGGGTACAAGCCGGCAATCACCGAGATGACCATTGCCAGCAGGATTCCTGCCGGCGGCAACCATGGGGCCAACACAAACACCCAACCAGCAATGGTGGCACCGAGGAAAATGGACGCAATGCCGAGTAACACCCCGCAGATCCCACCGAGCAAACCGATGAACAGCGACTCGAGCAAGAACTGCGAAGCGATGATCGAGCGGGTGTGACCCAGTGCTCGACGGATACCGATTTCAGCAGAGCGCTGAATCACCGAGATCGACATCACGTTGGCAATGCCAACGCCACCCACGATCGAAGCAAGAATGCCCATCGAGACCACGATGAGCTTGATCTGCTGATCGCTCTGAGCTGCGAGCTGAAGGGCCTCTGATTTGATGTCGGTGGTCACCTCATCGGGACCACCGAGGTTGATCGATATCTTCAGCGCCTCAGAGGTGTCTTTCTCGGCACCTACCTGCGAACGCACATAGATCTTGTTGGCCAAGATCTTGTCGGCATCGACAAAGTCGGCCTTGGCCGCCGAGAACGTAACGAACACTGCGTTATCGAACGCCGGCTCAAGCTCTACTTCGCTGAGCACCCCGACCACGCCGTAACGAATATTGCCGAGTTCGATCGTTCGTGTCTCACCGGGCAGATAGTTGAACTGCCGCGCGAGTCCGATGCCAATCACGGCCGATCTACTGGTTGCCTGCTCGTCGAATTCGTTGAGCCACCGACCACTGATGAGGTCGACCTCGAGCACCGAGGGCAACAGCATGTCGCTCGCCAGCACCGGAATAGGCACTGCCTCGTATTTGTCTCTTGCTTCGTTATAGGGCGTGACCACGATGTTTGCGAGTTCGTGCACCTTGGCTACCGACTTCACGGTGGTGACACTGAGCGCGCGATCAAGCACGTCTTCGGGAAGCGTGGGGTCCTGGCCACCAAACGCACTGGACGCAGACACCTCGATGAGGTTGGTGCCAAGTTTGTTGACCTTTGCTTTGAGGTCGCCCTTAGCGCTGTCGGTGAGACCGACTGCAGCGATGATGGCCGCCACACCGATCATTGGCCCGAGCAACAGCAACAGCGTGCGCACCTTGCGCGCAAAGAGGCCAGTAAGCGACACCATCAGGAGGTCTTTGAATGTCTTCATCGCACCCTTGTCATGTCACTCACGATGCGACCGTCGCGCATCGAAACCTTACGAAACGCAGCATCGGCCACTTCGGCTGCATGGGTCACCAGCACCACTGCACGCTCGGACGACTGCAGGTTGGTGAGCAACTCCATCACGTTCTCAGCATTCTGTGAGTCGAGCGCGCCCGTAGGTTCGTCGGCCAACAAGATCTTTGGTTCGGTCACCAGTGCACGCGCCAAGGCGACTCGCTGCTGCTCGCCACCTGACATCTGCACAGGGCGATGCTCGTGACGATGACCCAAGCCAACTTTGTCGAGCGACTCGATGGCGCGCCGACGACGTTCGGCCTTGCTCAGTCCTCGATACAGCAACGCCGTCTCGACATTGCCGGTGGCATCGAGGTGAGGAATGAGATGGAACTGTTGAAATACGAAGCCAATGGTTCGACCGCGCACCTCGGTGCGGTCGGCATCATCGAGCCCAGTAACGGTCTTGCCGCCAACAATGATCGTGCCCGACGTTGGGATGTCGAGACATCCCAACAGACCAAGCATGGTCGACTTGCCGGAGCCCGACGGACCAACGATGGACACGAAGTCTCCGGGCATGATGCGCAATGAAACGTCGCGCAGGGCGTAGACCTTGGCGTCGCCGCTGCCGTACACACGCGACACTTCTTTGAGTTCGAGCAATGGTTCGACATACGGCTCGTTGGCCAATTGTTGTTCCGACACATCTGCGTCGGTCTCAGGTTCGTGAAGCATCGTTATCCGCCGGCAGCGGGTGATCCGGCGGCGTCGACATCGATGACAACAAGCTCGTCGCCCTTGAGTCCAGTGACAATTTCGACGTACTCGTTATCGATGAGACCAATGGTGACTGGCACCCGGGTGATGGTGCCCTGATCGTTGACCACTCGCACTTCATCGCCATCGCTTGAGCGAAGCACCGCAGCAACGGGCACCGACAACACGTCGATCTTCTCAGCAAGCGTGACCTCGATAGTGACCGAGGCGCCATCGACCGCGGCGAGTTCGCCCTTCACCTCAACGACGCCTTCGTACAACTCTTCGCCAGCGTCGCCAACCGTTGCAGCATCGTCAAGCGACGTGATCAGGCCGGTCAATTCCTGATCGCCTGCCTTCAATTTCACGTTGACTGCCTGGCCAACTTCGAGTTGGGCGCGATCTGAGGGGCTGACCTCCATCGTGATCGTAAACACGGGCTCGGTGAGGGTGACCACCGGCGCTCCCTGCAGCATGAACTCGCCTTCGTCGACTTCGACCTTGCCCACGCGGGCTGGCCATTTGGCGACAAGCATGTCGCTTGGCAAGAACACAACATCGTCGTTAATCACCTTGAGTGGCACATTGACTGTCGATGCTCCGGCTTTCATAATAACGGTGCCAGAGAGCACCTCATAGTCGGTGCCCTCGCCAGCGGTACCGCCGACTTGGTAGTTAATTGACGTGTCGTCGGTAACTGCCGCATCGGCCACAATCTGAAAACTGCCTCGGCCACCCTCGGCCACGCGACCGCCACCGGCCAGACGCATCTCAGGGAGATCGCCGCTCTTGATGGTGATGCGCGTAGTAGACGGATTACCAACGGCGTAGGCCACGTGGCCGACGTCGGTATTCGGATCGGCGCCGAGGGTGACGATGAGCGATTCGTCGACTTCTACAGCTTTGTCCTTGCGGATCTGAACGTTGATGCCAACTGAGGTCTGGCCTGCCCCGATCGTGAAGGTCTTCTTGTCGAGTTCGACATAATCGCTGGCCACTTCGGCAGAACCCGAGAAGCTCAACGTGAAATCCTGTTCGACGTTGGACTCGACGGTGGACTTAATCGTTATGGATGCCTGCTGGCCTTCGTCGACCTCAACCGAGTCGGTTTCGATGGTAAAGATCGGTTGCAAGTCGCTGCCGTTGGCTGCGATCTTGACGCGCACCTGGTTCGTTGGGCCAACGATGTAGTTGGGGTCGTTACCGAACTGATCGGTGAGTTGCACCGTGATGTCTTCGGCATTCTCGATGACCTGATCGGGGAAGACCGAGATCGGGTCAAGCGTGACCGAGGTTTGTCCGGCGGGGAACACGAAGTCACCATTGATGGTGTCGTAGTCGTCGCCGTTGGTGGGGTCGTCGCCGCCGGTGGCGCTGCCGTTGATGGTGAGGTCAACGCTGAGGTCTTGGGCAGGGGCCACATCGGCCGTGAATGTGAGGCTGAACGTGTCGCCTTCGTTCACCGTGCCTGCGCTGACCGAGGCATTGATGGTGGGCTTAGTGACCACCCGTGGAGCGTGGATAGCGCGGACCTGACCGGCCGCGGCTTTCACTGGAGGTGCCGACGGAACGATGGTGAACGCAACCGTGTTGTCCTTGGCCACCTTGTAGCCAGCGCTGTTCGGCAACAAGCTGACCGTGACGCTCTCTTCAGGCTCGGGCGTTGCGCCGCCGTAGCCACGATCAATCTGCCACTTTGCGAGCGCCGATCGCGTCTCTTCGGTGTAGAGGTTGTCGGGCTTGGAAACTGCGTATCCCTGAGCCTTGAGAATGGTCTCAAGCTGCAACACGTCGGGCCCGTCGCTGCCAACGTCGAGCCTGCGAAAGAATGCAAAATCGCCATCGACTGCATACGCGGTGCGACCGTCGAGCGAGAAAATCGGGTCGCCAGAATTGATGTTGTCGCCATCTTCAACAGAGATCGCGCTGACCTTGCCGTCGACTGGTGAGTTAATGGTCTGCGTCTCGTCGCGGCGCACTACACCGTTTACCGTGAGGATGTCGTTGAGCGTTCGTCGGGTCACCGCCTGGGGCTTAATGATCAGCCCACGCACTGTTGGAGTGTCGATGGTGGCGCGTCCGATGACGAACACTCCAGCGAGGAGCGCCACGACGCCAACCCCGATGACTACTTTTTTACCCGAAGCCATAACCGAACTACCCATTTCCATTGATTGCGTCGTTGATACCAGTGTCAGATAGACACTGGTCGATGTCACGCTGATTCAACGTGCCATCTGGTGATTGAAAGACCGACGGGTTGATCAAACCGATCTTGTCGGTGGTGGTCTCGATTGTCCAGCCCCTATCGACCAGACACTTTTCGAGAAGCTTGAACGCCTTGTTGCGAGTCTCGACCTCGTCCGGATTCAGATTGGAGCGTGTGGTCTGCATCTCTTGAAGAATCGAAAGGATGTCGGATCGTGCCGCGCAGGTGGTGATCACCTTCACGTATTCGGGATCCTTATAGGCGGGGTTCTGCGGGTCCTGCAGGTTGCCCTTGATGGTCTCGCCGGCATCTTCAATGCAGCTCTTGAACTTGGCGTACGCATCGAAGAGGCGAAGTTCTGGAGGACGGGTGTCTTTGTTGAGCGGAACCGTGTCGCCTGCGGCGGCATCGACGCCAGTGCCGCCTGCGGCCGTCGCACCGGAACCATCGGTCGCTGGACCGTCGGTAGCGATCGGCTCCATGTCGGCTCGTGCTTGCTTGACCTCGGCGGGCGTGAGCACTTGCACATCGTCGGCAGATCGCACCAGAACCTCAGGGACGCTTGAGCCACACGCCGAAAAAAGTGTGACCAGTGTGACAACCGCTACAACTGTTCTACGCATTCGCTCAATCTATTGCCCAAAGCAGCGCTTCGGCGAAGCCAAACCATCAATTTCGCCCACCCCGAGCAGCAGATAGTGTCGATCGTCCATGGACGCATTCGCATCGAGCATTAGGTGATCGTCGCATTTCGTTGCCCGCACTGCCTCCAAAGCCTTACTGAGCAAGCGGCCGAGTTCGACTGCCGAGCAGGGCATCATTTCGATCGAGCGAAAGAGGGCTACGTCAACCTGCTTCCTGGCGGCCGCCTCAAGAGCCGCCCAGCCGGCGACGACGAATCAATGGTGCGTGCTCGCAGGCGGGTATTCGATGCCGGCATGTACGACCCGGTCATCAGCGCAGTCGCCGAACTCGTTGCTCGCTCCCCCGTCACCAACGTTGTCGATGCTGGGTGTGGCGAAGGCTCGTACTTGGCCGCAGTTACCACCCGTTCCGGCGCCACCGGATGGGGCATCGATATCTCCAAGCCCGCAGTCCGACTCGCCTCGCGCCGGCATTGCACGCACCGGTACGCAATCGCGTCGAGCTACGCGCTTCCGTTCGTCGACAACTCCTTTGAGGCATTGATCAACGTGTTCTCGCCTCGCGACTTTGCCGAGATGCTTCGCGTGCTCGCACCAGGCGGCCGCGCTGTTGTCGCTACGCCGGGCCCACGCCATCTCGCCCAACTCAAAGCGCTGATCTACGACGACCCCCGCCAACATCTCGACCGCTCCGACTCCAATACCGACTCCAACGCCGACGCGTCAGTTGGTGAGCCCACACCTCAAGAAGTGAGTTCGGTGCAGTTCGAACTGTCACTCGGCGATCAAGACCTTCGGCTCAGCCTGTTGGAAATGACACCGTTTTGGTGGAGCACAACACCCGAGCGACGTGAGGTCATCGCAGCGACGCCGCTGGTCGTCGACATCGACATTCAGCTCAGCGTGTACCGCAAGCCCAATGGGTCGGCGCTTCACCCTGTGCTCTAGCGTCGGTCTGCAACTACTTCGTTTACTCCCCTGGAATGAGATCAGCATGGAACGTGAAGCTTGGATCATCGACGCCGTCCGCTCGCCACGAGGTAAGGGCAAGGACACCGGCTCACTGCACAATGTGCATCCGCAGCGCATTCTGGCGCAGGTGCTCAATGCACTGCAGTCACGCAATGGTTTCGACACCGCCGAGGTCGACGATGTCGTGATGGGTTGTGGTGCCGGCAGCGGTGACCACGCAATGGATATCGCCCGCATGGCAGCGCTCGACGCTGGCTGGTCGCTCGACGCTCCCGGCGTCACCCTCAACCGCTTTTGCGGATCAGGCCAGCAGGCAGTGAACTTTGCGGCGATGGGCATTCTGTCGGGTTTCCAGGACATGGTTGTTGGCGGCGGCGTCGAATCAATGTCGCGCCCTGCACCCATGCATGTCGATGGTTTCACCGCCAACAACGCCCACTTGCGCGAGCAGTATGCAATGGTCTCGCAGGGAATCTCGGCCGACCTCATCGCCTCGGTCGAAGGCTTCACCCGCGAAGAGTGCGATGCCCTCGGCGTCGATAGCCAAGTTCGTGCGCAGGAAGCCATCTCGCAGGGCCGCTTCGAGCGCTCGCTCGTTCCGATCTTTCACGACGACGGCAGGCTTGCCCTCGATCACGACGAGTTCCCCCGTCCCGGCACCAGCGTCGCCGATCTCGCCAAGCTGAGCCCCAGCTTCGAAGGCATGGGCGCCTACGTGCCCAAGGGGCAAGACCTGTCGCTCGACCAAACCGCGCTCCTCGCCTACCCACAGGTTGGCAAGATCAACCACGTGCATCACGCCGGTAACTCTTCGGGTGTTGTCGATGGTGCCGCAGCCGTACTCGTCACGTCGCCCGACTATGCCCGCGCTCATGGCATGAAGCCACGCGCTCGCATCATCATGACTGCCGTGGCTGGCACCGACCCAGTAATCATGCTCACCGCTCCGGGCCCAGCCGCCGAGCGGTGTGTGCAAAAAGCTGGCATGACCTTCAACGACATCGACCTGTTCGAAGTGAACGAAGCATTCGCCGCGGTCGTGCTCAAGTTCTTGCGCGACACCGGCGTCAGCTGGGACAAGGTCAACGTGAACGGCGGCGCCATGGCGCTCGGTCACCCAATTGGGGCCACCGGCGCGATGCTCATTGGCACGTTACTCGACGAGCTCGAGCGCCGCGATTTGTCTACCGGTTTGGTCACGATGTGCACCGGCGGCGGCATGGGCACCGCAACCATCATCGAACGCATCTGAGTTGGCGCCCCTTCGGGGGCGCCGTTACTCGGTGTATCGGCGAACCGTTACCTTCTTGCCCTTGATAGTGGTGCGCTTCAGCGCAGCGATCACATCTTCGACGGCCCCAGACGGCACACCAACAATTGCGAAGTGCTCAGACACCTTGATGGGTCCGATGTCGCGACCGCTCAAGTTGGTCTCGTTTGCAATTGCGCCAACGAGATCGCCAGGGTTGACGCCATCTTTGCGACCGGCGCCCACATACACGCGGCCCACATCGCCACTGTCGTGACGGCCGGAGTCACGCATCGCGCCACGCTCGGGACGACCCTTGTCGGGACGGCCCTTGTCGGGGCGAGCCTTATCGCGATCCATGCGCTGCGACGCGTCGGGGATTTCCTTCTCGTCGATGATTGCGCCAGTGGCCGCGTGAGCAAGCTTGATGGCGGCAAGGGCAACGTTGCGAATGTCGAAATCGGCGGCCAACGCATCGACCACCCCGTGATAGTTCTCGAGGTCGTCAGAGCCCAAGGCTTCGCGCAGTGTCTCGAGCGTGAGCTCGATCTGGCGGGCGCGAAGGTCGGCGACCGTAGGAACCTTTTCGATCGAGATCTTTTGCTTGGTGAGGCGCTCGATGTTGCCGAGCAGACGCTGCTCACGCGGTTCGGCCAAGGTGATGGCCGTGCCTTCGCGACCGGCTCGACCCACGCGACCGATGCGGTGCACATATGACTCTGGTGCCGACGGAACGTCGTAGTTCACAACGTGGGTGAGTTGGTCGATGTCGAGTCCGCGAGCAGCAACGTCGGTTGCTACGAGCAACTCGGTTGTGCCAGCGCGCAAACGACCCATCACGCGATCACGTGATTCTTGAGTGAGGCCACCGTGCAATGACTCGGCGCGGTAGCCGCGACCGTTCATCGTTTCGGTGAGCTGGTCGACCTCGGTGCGGGTACGACAGAAAATGATCGCAGCGGTAGGTGCCTCGATGTCGAGGATTCGGCCAAGCGCTGCAGGTTTGTGCGAGCGCTGAACCACGTATGCGGTTTGGCGCACCAGCGGCGCTTTGCCTGGCTTGGTGTCACCAAGACCGATCTGGATCTTGAGCGGATCACGCAGGTGACGCTTAGCAATGCCGTTGATGCGTGGCGGCAACGTGGCCGAAAACATCACCGTCTGGCGCGAGTCGGGGGTGGATTTCAAAATCTCTTCGATGTCTTCGGCGAAGCCCATGTCGAGCATCTCGTCGGCTTCGTCGAGCACCACCATCTGAATGTTGCCCAGTGGCAGCGTGCCGCGAGCAATGTGGTCCATCGCTCGACCAGGCGTAGCAACAACTACGTGTACGCCTTGGCTCAACGCCTGCAGTTGGCGAACAATCGGCTGGCCACCGTAGATGGGCACAACGCGGGCGCCGAGATCGCGGCCGTACTTGTAGATCGCTTCAGATACCTGCACCGCCAGCTCGCGGGTGGGGACCAAGATCAACGCAATCGGCTCTGCTTTGCCACCGCGATCGGGGATGCGCTGCAGAATCGGCAATGCGAATGCAGCGGTCTTTCCGGTGCCGGTGGCCGCCTGACCAACAAGGTCACGACCTTCTAAAAGGGGTGGGATCGTCTCGCGCTGGATCGGGGTGGGTTCTTCGTAACCAAGCGTTGCGAGGGCACCCAACAACTCTTTACGAAGACCCAATTCGGCAAAACCGGAAGTGTCATCACTGCTATTCACACTGCAACCGTATTCGTTCGGTGCGCGAAGCGTCGCGATAGCCAATCTCAGACGTAGTGCCGGTGATGGCGCTCATCAAGTTCGCGTATCCGCGCTGAGGAAAGTGGACGAGATCGGCAGCACTCCGGGCCGGTTGGGCCAGCCCGGAGTGACCTGCGTTAGAGGCGCCGTTTGGTTTGGCGTCGGTGGGCAATCGCAACCAGCGCGAGGCCGAGCAGCAATAGAAGCATTGCTTCGGAGAGCGGAAGGCTGCCGTTACCCGTCACGGGTAGCCGAATGTCTGTATCTGGGCGTGGGATCCCGACAGCATCAAAGACGTGGGTGACCACGAAGCTGGTGCTGCTGGTGTTGCCCTCTGCGTCGCTGGCGGTGCAGGTAATCCTGTTGGCACCTTGAGGCAACACGCTGCCCGATTCGGGGTTACAGACCACGGTGGCACTTCCCGAGTTGTCGGTGGCGGTTGCCCGGGCGAACACCACGGTGCCGTTGCCGGTGGCCAACGTGTGTACGGTCTGGTCGCCGGGGTTGACGATGATTGGCGCCACCACGTCGGGCACTCGCACCCTGACGCTTACGGTGGCGGTGTTCGACGTGCTCTGACCATCGTCGGCTACGAACGTGAACACGTCGGAGCCGCGGTAACCGTCGAACGGCACGTAGACCACGTTCGGGGCGTTACCTACGAGATATCCGTGGGATGGGGCGTCCGTAACCCGGTACACGAGGGCGCTCACATCGGCAGCTGCCAACGTGACCGGCTGTCCATCGGTGCTGTCAGCATCAACCGCAACGGTTTGGTTTGCAGCTACTGGGGCCAGGTTCACAACTGTCCATGTCGCCCTCACCGAAGTGCCCGACACGGCTGCGAGGGTGGCCTGCACGGTGAACGTGTGCACCCCATCGCCGAGCTCGGCTGTGGTGTACGGGCTGGTGCACGATTCCGGGATGGCTGCGTCGAGCGAGCACTCAAGTACCGCACCCGCCGCTGCGGTGAACTCAAAGGTCGCCGTGCGGGCGGTGACGTTGCCGGTCGGGGCTGAAACCAGCGTTGCTTGTGGGCCCGTCGGAGTGACCGTCCACACATGCGTCGCAGGGCTGAGATCCACGTAACCGGCATCATCGATCGCCGCAACCTTCAACGTGTGAACGCCCCCCGAGAGGCCCTCGAGCACGTACGGCGTGTTACACAACACCACGATGTTGGTGTCGAGCTGGCAACGGTAGCCAGCAACCGCGTTGTCGCCTGGGGTGCCACTGAACGTGAACTCGGCCCGATCACTCGACACCGTCGCTGCGGGGGCCGTCACAATCGTGGCGTCCGGCCGCACATACGCAATTGGTTGCACCGGCAGCAAGTCGACCACTGCAGTGCTGGTGATGTTCGTGACTCGACCGGCTAGGTCGATCGCTCGCACCGACACCGACAGCGTCTTGCCGTCAGCGCCAGGGATATGCAACGCCGTATGCCACGTGCCTGCATTGAACGCGACGTCGATCCAGTTGCCGCCGTTCACCCGGATCTGCACCTCAGCCACCGTGCCATCGTCGGTCACCGTTCCGGAGAACTGATAGAAGTCGGTGCCGACCGCCCACGTGTCACTCACGTCAAGCGACGTGGTTGCGAGCGTCACCACCGGCGCTGCGACATCGGCGAAGATCTCGACCAAACCCGAAGTGCCAGTGGCATCGTTCCAGTCAGTCGTGACCACTTCCAGCAGGCGTGTACCAGCGGTCACTGGAATCGTGACCACTTCTTCGTACGCGAACTTGGCTCCGAGGCCGAAACTGCGAGTGGCGGCAACGACGTCATCAACAAGCACCTCGATCTGCTTGATCGACTCGGTGCCCTGCGCAGACAACAGCACGTCAATCGTGGAGGTCACGGCCACATGATCACCATCGAAAGGACTCACAATCGTTGCCGTTGGTGCCGCCACGACTGCCAGCAGCGACACGGCCCGAGACGACACCTGCGAACGCACCGGTTGCTGTGCGGAACGAATCCACAACCCCACCGCTCTGACCAACGAGCCCACCGCATTTACCTGCGAGGCACAGTTGCCGAACATGTCGCAACCCTTCAAGGTGACGTTTCTAGTTGTCGACGATTCCCAACTCTTGTAACTCACCGACACCTTCGAGATCACCGCGATTCCAGGGAACGACTTCTGCAACGCCGTCTTCAAGTCCCCCGCCGCCAACTCGGTACGAGTTGCTGGCTTGGTCGACTCACCCGGACACGCGAACTTGGTTAGATCCAAGAACAAGTCCTCGGCGGAGCACGAATAAGTGATCTGCACCCGCTTACCGTTTCCTATCGTTTTACCCGTTGGGCTGGCTGTCAACGACAACACCGGTGCCTTCGTATCGATGATGCCCGACCACACACGACGCGTCAGTGTCTCATTACCCAAGTTGTCAGTGGCACGCAGATCGATTTGGAAGAACCCTTCGATCCCGCTCGGCACAGCAATCGACCAGGTTGTCGACGACAACAACGTTGCCGTACTCCACACTGTCGCCGCTGGCGTCGCTAACTCGATCGGCGTGAACGCCACATCTACCGACGCCACGCCGGAACCCGCAGCATCTGTTACCGAACCCGTCAAAGCAGCCGAGCCAGCCAAACTTGTCTTGGCCAGATCAGCAACACTCAATGCCACCGCTGGTCCCGTGCTATCCAACCTCACCACAGCAGACGTCGAACCATCACCTGTGCGGTTGCCAGCAACGTCAACAGCACGCACACGCACCGTGTACGAACCCGAAACATTAAACGGGGCTGCCGGCAACGAATAGTCAATCGACCACGCGCCACCCACCACCGTGGCCGACTGCCACGAGTCAACCGCAGCCGAAGCCAGCGCTGGCATCACCATCACCTCGACACCGCCAACACCACTGCTGGCATCCGACACCGAACCCGACAACCCCACCGACAACACGTTCGACACGGCATCACGCAACGGCCTCACAGCACCACCGGGGGCCGCCAACGACACCGAAGGGTTCACCTTGTCGACCTTCACGACCACGGCAGGACCAGGCGTCTCAACATTGCCCATTGCATCAGTAGAGCGAGTCAGCACCTGAACATCGCTGGCACCAATAGAAATCGTGACAGCCCACGCCTCGGTGCCAGTCGCAGTGACCCACGTTGAACCACCGTCGACACTCACCTCTACCTTCGCCACACCAGAACCATCAAGACCGTCAGAAGCCGTGCCAGCCAGCACATAACTCGATGCCGACGAGTTCAACCAACCCTGTGGCACCACCGCCGACGACACTGGCGCGGCGCCATCTACCCGCAAGGTCAACGACGCTCCGCCGGGCACCGTGGCGGGCGAGGCCGGCTGCGTGAACGACAACTTGACGATCTCAGAGATCGTTCCATTCACATTCCTGATCGACATGCACGACGACCTCACGTTGGCCGCAAGGTCCTGAATGGTCGCTGCCGTCGGGACAGAGTTGTAGATCTGCAGTTGGTCGATCGATACTGCCGACCCACCACCTTGAACGGTCACCGGCACGCCAACCATGAGGTGCCTCTCGGAGCCGAATGCTCTGTTCACCACAGGAGTGCCAGCTGCGTTCGCCACCGCCAACTGCGTTTCGCCGAGCTTGGTAGCGCTCGCCACCACCAGATGCCAATTGCCGTCGTTCACAACAGTGTTCGTCACCAACGAGTTGCCCCACTCGAACTCGACCGCGCCCGTGTCGGGCCGCAACCGCAACTCGTGTGTTGCATCCCACGTGATCCGCAACGGCTCCGGCGACGACGCGTCATCCACCCGGACCCAAAAGGCCATCGAAATTGAAGCGTCGGCGCTCAGCACCGCCGTGTTCGGCAGCGTGAGCGAGTCGGATGCGTCGACGAATCTCACACCCAACCCCACGTCCTGAAGGTTCGGTGCCCCAGGTGCACCTGCGTCGGGTCCAGACCCGACGGCGAACTGGGCATCGAGGCCGTCACCCGACACATCGGCAAACGAGGTCGCCCCGGGAAGTTCGTTGAACGAGAGTGACACCACCGGCAACGCCGAAGCGGCCGGGCAGGCCACCTCGTCGGCACCGGTGCTGCTTGCTCCAGCAGACAGATCGCGCCCATAGAACTGAGCTATCGACCCGGTTGGCGTCGTCGCAGCGATCAACCACTGTTGCGATGCCGGATCGAACGTAACGCTCGACACGAAGGCTTGGCTGAACAACCGATGCCGTGTTGGAGACGCGCAGGTGGTGGTGCATCCGAACTGGGCAGAGAAGTCACTCAACAGCACACCGTCGATCGTCGCGCCACCGAAACCGGGTACGGCGCCGGAAGCGTCCACCGGCGTACCGACAGCAAGGACTTCGTCGTGCTGGGCGTCGTAGAAAAACGCAGTGGGATCGGAGTTGGTCCACGGGTTGAATTCGGCGATTCCCAGCACGTAGCCGTTCGGCATCTCTTGGGCAAGAAGAACGCTTGATTTTTCATCAGCAGGGCACCCCTCCCGATACCCGACAAAGCAGTTCACCACAGTCGTACTTGGGGTCGTCCCGAACGCTACATAGCGGTCGCGAGCCCATACCAACTTGGCGTGCTGCCACCCCGGGCCCGAATCGACGTCTGAAATGATGCCGCCTCCAGCGTTGAACCTGATGAAGCGACTGGAGAGGCCAACGTTCACCACAGCTGCAAACTCGAGGCCATCGGTGGCGATCGAAAACGTGTTGACAAAGGTCGCAAGCGGAGTGTTCTCTTCTGCCACGAGCTGGGTGTCGGACCCCGTAACGCGGCCACCGCTAGACATCCACCTGCGGTAGAGCTCGCCGGTGTAGTTCGACGAGAGCGTTACACAGTCCCCGAGGTCGTTGCACGCCGTATCAGCCTCTCGTGGAGTGAATGGGCGACTGTCAATGTTGCGCAGGACCACCAGCGGATCGTTCGGATCAACAAGATTGATTCTCGTGAAGCCGTTACTGGGTGTGCCATACGCAATGACCGCGTAGCTTCCAAGGGCGTCGGGCGTCGCGGGGCGAAGCCGGCTGCTACCGACGAACGGCTTCTGTGCCGTCTCTTTCACCAGCGTCGGTGTGATACCCGCAACATTCGGCAACCAGGCACGTACCTTTGCGTCGAACTGCACCTTCGGCACGCCCGAAGGGAGTACGACAGGCCCAACGGCTTGCCGCGTTTGGCTACCGGCCCCGGTGATCGGATCGAAGTCGACTGTCGGGTCAAACGCAAGCAAGCCGGGAGCCAGGAACCGGCCCGCGCGTACTGACGAGGTGAGGTCAACCACGCTCGGCTGCAACGCAATCGGCGTAGTCACTGTGGTGGTGATGTCAACCGCATCACCAGGCCTGTAGAAACCAGCCGACCCTGGCGCAGACATAACAACGTCGAGCGGCGATGAGTTGGCCACGCCGGGGTGATACGGCCGGTTCTGCTTGTCGAGTCGCTTCTCGGTCACCAACTGCTGCGACAGAACCTTCTCGGCACGGTCGCTGATGCCATCGTCGTCGGTGTCCTGCAACGTGGGGTCGGAGTACACGGTGATCGGATCGGCAAGACCGGCAACGGTCACTGGCCAACCTCCGGCCTGTCGGCCGTTATGAAGATGACTCACCTCTTCACCATCGCTGAGTCCATCGTGGTCGGTGTCGGCAAGCACCGGATTGGTCCCTGCTGCGACCTCCTGCGCGTCGTTCAGGCCATCGGCGTCGGCATCTGCATCACCCTGCGACACGGCGACACCCTGTTCTTGGAGGTTGAGTTCGCGCTTGTCGCTCAGACCGTCGCCGT
>CAMASN010000030.1 GCA_945861025.1 Ferrithrix thermotolerans DSM 19514 | reverse complement strand
TGAGGGCACTGAGATGGTGATGCCTGGTGACAATGTGTCGATGACGGTTGAGTTGGGTAAGCCAATTGCGATGGATGAGGGCTTGCGTTTCGCTATCCGTGAGGGTGGTCGTACTGTTGGCGCCGGCCGCGTCGTCAAGATCCTGAAGTGAGCTGAAACAACATGGCACAGAGCATCCGCATTCGTATCAAAGCGTTCGATCACGAGATCATCGATCAGTCGACCAAGAAGATCGTCGAGACGGTCACCCGTACCTCGGCGACCATTCGTGGCCCGATTCCATTGCCCACCGACAAGCATCGCTACACGGTGATTCGCGGACCACACATTGACAAGGACTCACGCGAGCACTTCGAGATGCGCATCCACAAGCGTCTGATCGACATCATTGATCCAAATCCAAAGACCATCGACAGCCTGCAGCGCATTGAGTTGCCTGCTGGCGTCGACATCGAAATCAAGATTCAGGGCAGCTGAACAAGCTGATCTGATCTGCAGCACTGCGTAAAGGGCGGCCCTTCGGGGCCGCCCTTTGTCATTCTCATTTCGTGAGAATTCGGTAAATTTGGGCGCAGCGCGCTGCCGAAGTAGGTGCTGGTCGGATAAACACGAACCATGACTCAACCACTTGATTCGTTCAGTTCAGAGCCATCAGCCTCAGCGCAGTGGCCCTCGCCGTCGGTCGTCGTTGCTTCGCCTGCACCGGCTCGGCGCTCTGCCGGCGACCGCCGAATGGCCAAGGTAGTGGTGGCGGTGCTGCTCATTGCAGGCGTCGTGGTTACCGTTGCCAGCGTCGTTGGCAGTTCGGCAGATTCCGATCAGCAGGCGCAGCCGTCGTCGGTGGCTTCAGTGACCATCGAAGGTGCCCGTCCAGCAGAGCTCGCCAAGAGCCTCGATGTCGCTTATGTCGTGTCGACTATCGGGCCATCAGTGGTCAAGGTTTCGGTAGATGTCGATGGTCCGTTAGGCCTCGGCGAGGGCGTCGGAACCGGCGTGGTGATCTCGGCCGATGGTGAAATTGTGACAAACGCTCATGTTGTTTTGGACGCTGTTGCAGTGCGGGTTTTGTTGCCCGGCACTACTGAGCCCATCTCCGCCGAGGTCGTTGGCACTGATGTCGGCAACGACCTCGCCCTGCTACGCGTGAAGAGTTCGGCTCTCACGGTTTCGCAGTTTGCGGCAATCGACAGCGTCCGGGTGGGCGATCAAGTGGTGGCGATGGGCTTCGCGCTCGACCTGCCAGGCGAGGCTTCAGTGACCTCGGGCATTATCTCGGCGCTGAGTCGCACGATGATCACCGAAACCGGCGCGCTCAATGGACTCTTGCAAACCGACGCTGCCATCTCGTCGGGTAACTCGGGTGGCCCACTTGTGAACGCGGCCGGTCAGGTCATCGGAATCAACACGGCGGTCGCCCGCAGCAGCGCAGCCAGTATCGCGAGCAACATTGGCTTTTCGATTTCAATGAAAGAGATCCAGAAGGTGGTCGCTCAGCTGCGCGCGGCAGGCAATGGAGCAGCTCGCGTCGAGGGCTACCTCGGCGTATCCGTAGAAGATCGCTCCGATGGCGGCCGTGGCGCCGTGGTTGCTCGCATCCAGCCCGGATCGCCGGCAGCCGAGTTGGGTCTTCAAGACGGCGACATTGTGCGCAAAGTGAATGGCGAGGTCATCGACGGCCAGGCTGGGCTCATCGCCTCAATTCGCGATCTGTCGCCCGGCGATTCCGTCGCCATCGAATATGCGCGAGGTGACAAGGCGTTCACGGGCACAACCAGGTTGGTGGCTCGCTCCACGAACTAGCTCATGTCGATGCTGACGCCGCCTCTGGTCACAGCTGGCCTGCGTGCGACCCGTGCGCTGGCGGTGCAGCGCTCGAGGCGATGAGTGGAAAGCGCCAATCGTCGAGCGGCGCGCCAAGAGAGAGTTTGTGCTGGGCGAATGGTGGTGAATGCAGCCACGGACGTAGTGCATATACGGCGTCGTCGCCGAGGTATCGCAGACTCACTGCACGCCGACGATGTGGGGTCAGCCCGGCCGTACCCGGCGCTGCGTGCAGTGTTCGAAAATGAAAGGCCAAGACGTCGCCGGGCTCAATGTCGAAGGACACGATCTCGTGCTCCTCGCGGTTCGCATCGATGTCGGGCACCAGTTCGAATCCGCTTTCGGCAGCGGCGTACGCCACCGAGTCGGCAAACCGGCGCGGTACGAAGCGGCGGCCCCAGAGGTGCGACCCCACGACGAATTCAACTCCGGCGGCCTTGGGCACAGGGTCGAGCGAGATCCACAGACTCACGTTCTGAGCGCCATCGACGCAGTAGTACGGCTCGTCGTGATGCCACGGAGTGACCTCGGCTGTACACGGCTCTTTCACTAAGACGTGCTCATGAAAGAAGCGGGCGGTAGAGCTGCGCATGAGCTGGCGGGCTGCGAACGGCAGCGCCGAATCGAGGGCAGCGCGGCGGTAGCCATGAATTCGGGGCCAGTTCACGTAGTCACCGAAGAACCGTCCGGTTGAACCAGCCGGGGTGTAATCGCTTGCCCACTCGCCAGGTTCTGCCAGGTTCTGTTCAATGGCCTCGGCCAAGTTGTCGAGTAGAGCGCTATCGACGACGTTGCGCAGCACCACCACACCATCGCGTTGGAACGTCTCGATGTCGCCGGGCTTCATGGGGGCATCGTAGGCCGACCAGATCTCCGGGGGCACAGACGTCATAGAATCTCGACCGTGGCTGAATCCGGAGCGATCGATCTCTCGAATGCCGCAGCGGTGTCAGCGCGCTGGGTTGAGTGGCGTCGCAAGCTCGATATCGGCGCGTACGACAGGCGTTTCGAGCAGATGGCCGCGGCTGGACACGATGTGCATGGCGAGGCAGATTTCATTGCGTCTTACGTGCAGTCGAGTGTGCTTGATGCCGGTTGTGGCACCGGGCGCATCGGCATCGAACTTGATCGGCGCGGTTACGAAGTTGTTGGCGTCGATCTTGATGCCGACATGGTGAGTGCCGCTCGTCGCAAGCAGCCCGATATGCAATGGTTCGTTGACGACCTTGCGCGCATGCAGTTGCGCCGCCGCTTCACCACCATCGCGATGCCCGGCAACGTGATGATTTTTTGTGAGCCCAACGACCGTCGTCTCATTGTTCACAACATGGCTCAGCATCTTGAGCCCACTGGGGTGCTCATCGCCGGCTTTTCTCTTGAGCCCGGTGGCTACTCGTTGCAGCAGTGGGATGACGACTGCACGGCGAGCGGCTTCGACCTGAGCGAGCGATTCAGCACATGGGATCGCCAGCCATTTGTCCGCCCCGGCGACTATCACGTGTCGGTGCATCGTCGCGCCGATCGATTCACCGTGCACGATCTTGTGGCCGAGGCGCGTTCTACCCTCGAGCGCCTTTCGCCAGCCGATCTTCAGCGCGAGCTTTCTAGCGATGGCGAACTTGTAGTGCTCGACACCCGCCAAATCGGTGATCGCGAACGCGACGGCTATATCAATGGCAGCGTGCATGTCCCATTGTCGGTAGTCGAGTGGCGCGTTGACCCCGCCAGTGGTTACACCCATTCGGGCATCAGTGGGTTCGACCAACGAATCGTCTTGGTGTGCAACGACGGCTATTCGTCGAGCCTGGCTGCGGCAACGCTGCACCGGCTTGGTTTCGGTCGCGCCACCGATGTAATCGGCGGGTTCCGTGCGTGGGTTCGCGCTGGCCTTCCAACCGTCGGCGTGCCTGGCGCTCACTGAGCCAGCGGCGAACCTGCATGCATAGTCTGCGTGCATGCTCGAACTTGATGCTCATCTCGGTGGCCGCCGTCCGTTTGGATTGAACTATTGGCCACTGCCTGAGGACAAGCCAAACGTCGATGTGCAACGCGAATCCATTCGCCTCGTGTCGCCAGATGGTTCGCTGGTGCGCGGCGTGTTGTGGACCCCACCGGTGGGTACGCCGTGGAAGACAGCAGTAATCCTCAGCCACCCACGTGGCGACTTCAGCGTGCACTATGCCTGCCCGTTGTTAGCTGCCGCAGGGTATGCAGTGCTGGGCTTCGGCACTCGCTACATGAACAACGACACCGACTGCTTGCACGAGTCGTGCATCATCGACGTGCAGACAGCGCACGACGAAATGAAGCGACGCGGCGCCGAGGCAGTGGTGTTGCTCGGCAACTCTGGTGGCGGTTCGTTGATGGCCATGGCCCAAGCTCAACTTGGCATCGGCGATGGATGGATCGGTATCGCGGCGCACCCCGGCGAGGGTGTGTTCATGCTGCAGGTCATCGATCCCAGCGTGGCCGACGAGACCGATCCGTTCTCCACGGTTCCCGAGTTTGACATGTACAACCCCGACAACGGCTGGCAGCCGTGGCCGGGTCGCTGCGAATATGACCCAGAGTGGCTCGTTCGTTATCGAGCCGCACAGGTTGCGCGCGTTGCGCGTATCGATGCCATTGCCAAGGCTTCCATCGCCGAGGCCGAGGCAGCGGGTCGCCAACTGCGCGCCATCGATAAGAGCGATGCGTCCGTGTGGCGCGAGCAGCGCCGCCGAGCGGTATTCACGAAGTACCTCACGATTTATCGCACGCTCGCCGACCCCGCCTATCTTGACTTGTCTATTGATCCCGACGACAGGCCAGTGGGATCACTGTTTGCCTTCCCCGATCCGCTCGATGCGAACTACGGCCGCGGTGGGCTCGCCCGCACGATGACGGCCCGGGGTTGGCTCAGCACATGGTCCGGATTAAGTAGCCACGCCAGGCTGGCCGACACGATGCCTCACGTGAAGGTTCCAACGATCTTGGTGCACCCAACAGCCGACACCGAGATTCGGCTACGGCAAGCAAAAGAGATCGTTGATAACTCGGGCGCCGTCGACAAGACGTATGTCGAACTCAAGGGTGCGCCCCATTACCTCGAAGGCCATCGCCCCGAGGCGTTGGGCATCGTGGCCGAATGGCTGCGCACGCGCTTCCCCTAAGGTTCGCCGAAGAGCGGTGGCGGGATGGCCGGTTGCGAAAAGGCGCGCATCGGAGTGGCATCTGAATAAACCGGGGGTAGCATTTCACACTCGTGTCAGAAGGGCTTTCCGCCTCGCTGATGCACGATTTTGAAGTGTTTGAACTGAAGTCCGTGTGCGCCGAGCAGATTCTGCCCGGAACCGCACGGCGACAACCGAAACTGATGCTCCGTGGGCCACGCCCTCGGAGCATTTGCGTGAATGGCGCTCGGCCGCAAGGCATCACGAGCGCATACACGTATCACACCAGTATCCGGGTAACTCCGGTCCGGACGAAAAGGCTGCCGCCATGGCACAACAAGCGATCGTCGGCGAAAAAGTCGGCATGACCCAGGTATGGGCCGAGGACAATCGAATTGTCCCGGTCACAGTCCTGCGCGTCGAGCCGGCCCGCGTGGTCCAAGTGAAGACCACCGAGCGCGACGGCTATACGGCCCTTCAGGTTACGTATGGCCACAAGGACGCAAAAAAGCTCACCAAGCCCGAAGCGGGTCACTTTGCAGCAGCTGGGGTAGCCCCTGGTCGTCGCCTTGTTGAACTGCGCCTCGAGTCAGTCGATGGGTTCTCCGTTGGTCAAGAGATCACGGTAGACACCCTGGTCAAGGGCCAAAAGGTCGATGTCACGGCTGTGAGCCGTGGTAAGGGCACCGCAGGCGTTATGAAGCGTCACAACTTCAAGGGCCAAGGCGCCAGCCACGGTAACCACAAGCATCACCGTGCACCGGGCTCAATCGGTTCATGTAGCTACCCAGGTCGAGTGCTCAAGGGCCTCAAGATGGCTGGTCACATGGGCAACGAGCAGGTCACCACGATGAACCTCGAAATTGTCGAGGCTGACCTCGAGCGCGGTCTGCTGCTCATCAAGGGTTCAATTCCAGGCCCCAACGGTGGCGTTGTCATCGTCCGTAACGCAGTGAAGGGGAAGTGACCTCATGGCTTCCGTAGCACTCAAATCTGCCAAGGGCAGCGACGTCGGTAGCCTCGAGCTCGATGGCGCGATGTTCGGCATCCAGCCCAACGTGCCTGTCATGCACCAAGTGGTCACGGCTCAGCTGGCCCACCGTCGTGCCGGCACGCAGAGCACCAAGACCCGTGCCGAAGTCCGCGGCGGTGGCAAGAAGCCACTCAAGCAAAAGGGCACCGGTAGCGCACGTCAGGGTTCAACCCGTGCCCCACACTTCAGTGGTGGTGGCGTTGCACTCGGGCCAAAGCCTCGCAAGTACAGCCAAAAAACACCAAAGAAAATGATCAAGCTTGCGCTGCGTTCGGCACTGTCCGACCGCGCCAATGAAGGCAAGATCATCGTTATCGATTCATGGGGCTTCGACGCTCCAAGCACCAAGTCGGCCTCAGCAGCGCTGGCAGCGCTCGGCATCAACGGCTCGGTCTTGATCGTGCATGGTCGCGAAGACATCAACGCAATCAAGAGCTTCCGCAACCTTCCTTCGGTGCAACTGCTCGAAGTTGCCGAACTCAATGCCTACGACATCTTGTGCAACGAGATCATCGTCTTCACCAAGGACAACCTTCCTGGTGAGGCTGGCGACGTGCAGGCACCTGCCAAGGCCGCCAAGAAGGCTCCGGCCAAGAAGGCAGCTCAAGCCGATGAGACCGCTGAAACGGAGCAGTCATGAAAGATCCCCGCGACATCATCTTGGCACCAGTTGTGTCTGAGAAGAGCTACGCACTCATCGAGCAAGGTGTTTACACCTTCAAGGTGCACCCATCGGCCAGCAAGCCAGAGATCCACGATGCAATCGAGGCAATCTGGGGCGTAAAGGTCGTCAAGGTCAACACGCTCAACCGTCTGGGCAAGGTCACCCGGGCGCGCAAGAGCAATCGCAACGGTAAGAAGCCTGACACCAAGCGGGCCATCGTCACCCTGGCAGCGGGCAACGACATCCCGCTGTTCGAGAACTGAGATCGCAATGGCTATTCGTTCACGTAAACCTACGAGCGCAGGTCGCCGCTTCCAGACGTCGTCTGATTTCTCCGAAATCACTAAGTCGACTCCGGAAAAGACACTCATCGCAACACGCGCCCGCACCGGCGGTCGCAACGTCTACGGTCGCAAGACTGCACGCCACCGCGGTGGCGGGCACAAGCGTCAGTACCGCATCATCGACTTCCGTCGCGTCAAGGACGGCGTTATCGCCAAGGTCGCGGCCATCGAATACGATCCAAACCGCACCTGCCGTATTGCATTGCTGCACTACGCCGACGGCGAGAAGGCCTACATCTTGGCTCCGAAGGGCCTTAGCGTCGGCGATCACGTGCAAAGCGGTCAGGGCAGTGATGTCAAGCCAGGCAACGCAATGCCAATGCGCTTCATCCCAGTCGGTACCGTCATCCACAACGTTGAGTTGCGTCCAGGACAGGGCGGCAAGATGGGGCGTTCGGCCGGTATGGCCATTCAGCTCGTCGCCAAGGATGGCCGTTTCGCAACGGTTCGTCTGCCGAGCACCGAAATGCGCCGTGTGCTCATCGATTGTCGTGCAACTGTTGGCGAAGTCGGCAACAGCGAGCACGAACTCGTCACCATCGGCAAGGCCGGTCGTAACCGCTGGAAGGGCGTTCGCCCACAAACCCGCGGTGTGGCCATGAACCCAGTTGACCATCCACTTGGTGGTGGTGAGGGTCGTACTTCGGGCGGTCGCCCACCAGTGTCGCCTTGGGGTAAGCCAGAAGGTCGTACTCGCAACAAGAAGAAGGCGTCGCAGCAGCTCATCGTTCGCCGCCGCCGTACCAGCAAGGGTCGGAGGTAATCATGTCCCGCAGCCTGAAGAAGGGTCCATTCGTCGACGACCATCTGTTGAAGAAGGTCGATGCGATGAACGCGGCGAACGACAAGAAGGTCATCAAGACCTGGTCGCGCCGCAGCACCATCATCCCCGACATGGTCGGTCACACGATTGCCGTTCACGACGGTCGCAAACACGTCCCCGTGTATGTCACCGAGTCAATGGTTGGCCACAAGCTTGGTGAGTTCTCGCCGACGCGTACCTTCCGGTACCACGCCGGCCAAGAGAAGAACACGAAGGGTCGCCGATAATGACCGGTCCAAAGCTCAACGAAAAGAATTACGTCGCTGGCTCAAAGGTCGGTACCAAGGCCTCAGCGCTGTACGTGCGTAGCTCTGCCAGCAAGGCGCGCCTTGTGCTCAACATCATCCGCGGACTCCCGGTCAAGCACGCTGACGAAGTGTTGCAGTTCACCGATAAGGGAATTGCAATCACTGTCCGCAAGGTGCTCGCCAGTGCTGTAGCAAACGCTCAGCACAACGACGAGCAGGATCCAGACGAGTTGTTCGTGCTGGCCTGTTTCGCCGATGAGGGCCCAACGCTTCGCCGCTTCGCAGCCCGTGCTCGTGGCCGCGGAACCCGAATCAACAAGCGCACTTGCCACATCACCGTGATCGTTGCTCGTCTCAGTGACGACCGCATCGCAGTGTTGCAGGCCAAGGACGCTAACCGCACCGCCGCTGGCCGCCGTCGTGGCGCCGTCAGCAGCACTGCTGCCCGTCGTGATCGCGTCGAGCGCAGTCGTGAGCGTGCCCAAGGCCTTACGTCAGAGTCAACTGATCTCGACGACGCCGAGGTTCTCGACGAAGTTGATGCCGCCGAAGATTCGGCTGCTTCTGATGAAGTAATTACCGACACCCTCGAAGCCGCCGCCGGCAACGAGGAAAGCGCCGGCGACGAGCCCGCAGCAGAAGAGAGCAACTGATGGGTCAAAAGATCAACCCATACGGCTTCCGTCTCGGCATTACCACCGACTGGAAGAGCCGTTGGTTCAGCGAGCGTGACTACAAGGAATATCTCACCGAGGATTGGAAGATTCGCCGTGCGATCATGACCAAGCTCGAGACTGCGGCAATTAGCCGCATCGAGATTGAGCGCACACGTGACAAGGTTCGCGTCGACATTCACACAGCGCGTCCAGGAATTGTCATCGGTCGTCGTGGTGCTCAGGCCGACGAGCTTCGTTCGATGCTCACCGAGATCACTGGCAACCCAAAGGTGCAGCTCAACATCGTCGAGATTAAGTCTCCCGAGCTTGATGCGGCGCTCATTGCTCAGGGTGTGGCCGACCAATTGATCAACCGCATCGCGTTCCGCCGTGCCATGAAGCGTGCTGTGCAGAACGCACAAAAGGCTGGCGCTCTCGGAATCCGAGTGCAGTGTTCAGGTCGTTTGGGCGGCGCCGAAATGAGCCGCACCGAGTGGTACCGCGAAGGCCGGGTGCCGTTGCACACCCTTCGTGCCGACATCGACTATGGCTTCCGTGAGGCCAAGACCACAAGCGGCCGCGTTGGCGTCAAGGTCTGGATCTACAAGGGCGACATCTTGCCCTACAAGCCACAGAACGACGAAAAGATCATCCGTGAAGCAGCCATGGCCGTTGGCGAGACATCAGGCGCACCCCGCAAGGTCGTGTCGTCTGCTGGCCGCAAGAAGGCCGACGAAGTCGCCGAGATCGAAACCACTCCTTTGTTGAAGGAAGCAGATCCCGAGTTCGAGAAGTTGCTTGATGAAGAAGAGCAAATCGCCCGCCGCACCAATGCCGGGCACGAAGCACCGCACTTTCGTGGGGAGGACTGATTTCAGATGTTGATGCCCCGTAAAGTTAAACACCGCAAGCAGCACCGCGGCCGTATGACAGGTATGACCAAGGGAGCCTCGTCGCTCAGCTTCGGCGAGTACGGCATTCAGGCTCTCGAGCCATGTTGGCTTACCGCTCGTCAGATCGAAGCCGCTCGTATTGCTATGACCCGCGCGATCAAGCGTGGTGGCAAGGTCTGGATCAATGTGTTCCCAGACAAGCCCGTGACCAAGAAGCCAGCTGAGACCCGCATGGGTTCAGGCAAGGGCAACCCCGAGTTCTGGGTAGCCGTGGTTCGCCCAGGTCGCGTGTTGTTCGAACTCAGCTTCCCGAACGAAGAGCAGGCACGCGCCGCGCTCGAAAAGGCAATTCAGAAGCTCCCCATCAAGGCTCGCGTGATCACACGCGACGAGGTGATCTGACATGGCTACATCGATTACAGAACTACGTGAGCTCGACTTGGCCGGGTTGGTCGAAGAGCTTCGCGCTACCAAGCAGGAGTCGTTGAACCTCCGATTCCGCAACGCGACGGGTCAGCTGGAAAACGTTGCGGAAATCCGCAAGGTTCGCCGTCATATCGCCCGTCTTAACACCCTCATCCGTCAGCGCGAAATTGCGTTGGCCGAGGCCGGGAAGTGAGTGCAGCTATGGCTGACGAAACATCAACAACAGATGCCGCTGGTGAAGAGCGCAATGCTCGCAAGGTGCGCGAAGGCGTGGTTGTGTCCAACAAGATGGACAAGACCGCAGTCATCGCCGTTATCGAGCGCGTGCGTCACCCGAAGTACGGCAAGTTCATGATGCGTACCAAGAAGTTGTACGCCCATGACGAAACCAATGACGTCAATATCGGCGACCGCGTTCGCTTGATGGAGACTCGCCCAATGAGCAAGAACAAGCGTTGGCGAGTCACAGAGGTTCTGGAGCGTGCCAAGTGATTCAGCAAGAGTCTCGCCTACGCGTCGCTGACAACAGCGGCGGTAAAGAAGTGTTGTGCATCAAGGTGCTCGGTGGCACCCGTCGTCGCTATGCGTCGATCGGTGACATCTTTGTCGCCACCGTCAAAGATGCCATCCCAGGTGCTGGTGTCAAGAAGGGCGACGTCGTCAAGTGCGTCGTTGTTCGCGTCAAGAAGGAAAAGCGTCGTCCAGACGGCAGCTACATCCGCTTCGACGAAAACGCAGCAGTCATTATCAAAGACGACCTCACGCCGCGTGGAACGCGCATCTTTGGCCCAGTCGGCCGCGAGTTGCGCGACAAGAAGTTCATGCGCATCGTGTCGCTCGCCCCGGAGGTGTTGTGACCATGAAACTCAAAAAGGGTGACACCGTTCTCGTCATCGCTGGCAAGGACAAAGGCAAAGAAGGCGAAATTATTCGCGCTTTGCCTCGTGAAAACAAGGTCGTCGTCAGCGGCGTCAACATCGCCAAGAAGCACCAGAAGCAGACCAAGCAGACCATGCAGGGCGGCATTATCGATCGCGATATGCCAGTGCATGCAAGCAACGTGATGCTCGTGCACAAGGGCAAGCCCACCCGCGTGGGTTACAAGATTCAAGAAGATGGCACCAAGGTGCGCATCGCCAAGAGCACGGGTGAGGTGATCTCATGACCACAGAGACCGCATACGTACCTCGCCTCAAGCAGAAGTACAACGACGAGGTCAAGGCTGCTCTGATGGAGCAGCTCGGAATCACCAATGTGATGCAGGTGCCCACGTTCGAAAAGATCGTGATCAACATGGGCGTCGGTCGGGCAACACAGCAGCCTTCGCTGCTCGAAGGCGCCGTCGCCGACTTGACCAAGATCGCCGGCCAAAAGCCGATCATCACCAAGTCAAAGAAGTCGATCGCAGCGTTCAAGCTTCGTGAGAACCAGGCAATCGGTTGCAAGGTCACGCTTCGTGGCGACCGCATGTGGGAGTTCTTCGATCGGTTGATCGCAGTTGCCATCCCACGTATCCGTGACTTCCGTGGCCTTCCTGCGTACTCGTGGGATAACCGTGGTAACTACACCTTCGGTCTTGCTGATCAGATCGTGTTCGCAGAAATTGACTATGACAAGATCGACGCCCCTCACGGGATGGACATCACCATCGTCACCACTGCAACCACTGATGCAGCGGGCAAGGCGTTGCTCGATGCGTTCGGATTCCCGTTTAAGCGGGGCGCCGATGCAGGAGCGCCTCCCAAGGCAACCAAGCGCCGCGGCCCGGTCCGCGGTGGTAAGGCAGCCAGGCCGGCTGCCAAAGCGAAGAAGAAGTGATCGGGAAAGGCAACTAGAACAATGGCCAAGAAATCTCAGATCAATAAGGCGGCAGCTACGCCGAAGTTCAAAGTGCGCGGCTACACCCGTTGTCGCCGCTGCGGGCGGGCGCGCTCCGTTTACCGTAAGTTCGGCCTTTGCCGTGTGTGTCTTCGAGAGATGATTCACGCCGGTGAAGTTCCGGGCGTGACCAAGGCGAGCTGGTGAGGGGCAACTATGTTGACTGATCCCATCGCAGACATGCTGACCCGTATCCGCAACGCCAACACGGCGATGCATGATGAGGTCCCAATGCCATCGTCGAAGCAAAAGGTTGCTCTCGCGAAGATCCTTCAATCAGAGGGTTACATCGCAGGGTTCACCGTTGCTCCGGCTATGAAGGGCCCCGGCGACGTACTGACTGTGCACATGAAGTATTCACACGAGCGGGCCCGCACCATCAGCGGTATCAAGCGAGTGTCCACGCCAGGCCTTCGCGTGTATCGCAAGGCAACCGCAGTACCTCGCGTGCTCGGCGGTCTCGGCGTGGCCGTCCTATCCACCAGTTCTGGACTGATGAGCGACCGTGAAGCGCGCAAGCGCAACATGGGCGGCGAAGTCCTGTGCTACGTCTGGTGATCGAGGAACTCACATGAGCCGTATCGGACAAGCCCCAATCAACGTTCCAGCGGGTGTCGACGTGACACTCGTGCAGGGAACCGTCACGGTCACCGGACCAAAAGGCACGTTGTCTTTCGGAGTACCCGGCGCCATCACGGTTCGCCGTGACGAAGCCAACTTGTTGGTAGAGCGTCCAAATGACGAGCGCGATAATCGCTCGTTGCATGGCCTCACCCGCACCCTTGTGAACAACATGGTGGTCGGCGTAACAACCGGATTCACCAAGGAACTTGAGATCATCGGCGTGGGTTATCGCGCCGAGGCTCAGACTCCTACTTCACTTCGTCTATCGCTCGGATTCAGCCATCCGGTCATCGTGACCGCCCCTGAGGGCATCACGTTTGAAGTTCCGGTGCCGACACGAGTCATCGTCAAAGGTATTGACAAAGAAGTTGTTGGCCAAGTGGCCGCCAACATTCGTAGCATCCGCAAGCCAGAACCCTACAAGGGTAAGGGTGTGCGCTATCTCGGTGAGAAGGTCCTACGTAAGGCCGGCAAGACCGGCAAGAAGTAAGACCCAAGGAGGGCAAAACCATGAGTGATAACTCAAAAGTTCGTCGCGAATCACGTATCCGTCGTCACGGACGCGTGCGCAAGAAGATCCACGGCACCGCTGCGCGTCCGCGCTTGGCAGTGTTTCGTTCCAACAAGCATCTCGTGTTGCAGTTGATCGACGACGAGGCCGGCCGCACGCTGGCTGCAGCGTCAACCAACGAGCCAACCGAGCGTGCCGCCGATGGCAATGGCAGCAGCGTTGCCGCCGCTACGCGCATGGGCCAACTCGTTGCCGAGCGCGCCAAAGCGGTTGGCATTGAAAAAGTAGTGTTCGATCGTGGTGGCTTTGCCTACCACGGTCGGGTCGCCGCGGCAGCCGATGCCGCTCGTGAAGCAGGTCTGGAGTTCTGATGGCTGGTCCGTCGTATAGCAACAACAATCCAAACGCAGCCCCACCCGAACCAGGTGGCCTCCGTGAGTCGCGAGTGATTGCGATTAACCGAGTCGCCAAGGTCGTCAAGGGTGGCCGTCGTTTCTCGTTCACCGCTCTTGTAGTGGTTGGCGATGGCAACGGTCGCGTCGGTCTCGGCTATGGCAAGGCGAAAGAAGTGCCTCTCGCAATCCAGAAGGGCACCGAAGAAGCCAAGAAGAGCTTGTTCGATGTAGCTCTTGCAGGCAGCACCATCATTCACCCAGTGCTCGGTATCACCGGCGCGGGTCGAGTGTTGATGAAGCCAGCTGCTCCCGGTACTGGCGTTATCGCCGGCGGTGCAGCTCGAGTCATTCTTGAAGAGGCAGGCGTGCACGACATTTTGTGTAAGTCGCTCGGTTCAGCGAACGCCATCAACGTGGCTCGCGCCACGATTCAGGGTCTGCAGTCGTTGCAGCGCCCCGATGAAGTGGCCAAGCGTCGCGGCTTGAACGCCGATGAGTTCGTGCCGAAGGGTCTTCTCAAGGCATACAACGACCGTCAGAAGTCGATGGCTGCAGGAGAAACTCACTCATGAGCGAAAAGACATTGTTCGTAAAGCTGGTGCGTTCAAGCATCGGCGCAAAGCCAAAGAGTCGCGGCACGCTGCGCGCCCTTGGTTTGAAGAAGATTGGTGACACCAACACCCTGCCCGATCGCCCCGAAATTCGGGGAATGATCGCACGGGTACCTCACCTTATTTCGGTTGAGGAAAGCACCGACGCCTGAGGCGTTCGGTAACGGATTCGAAAGAGCAACACAATGCGCGTAGACGAACTTTCACCGGCGCCTGGCGCCAACAAAGCCGGACAACGAGTCGGTCGTGGTATCGGCGGCAAGGGCGGCAAGACCGCAGGCCGTGGTACCAAGGGCCAGCAGTCTCGTGGTCGCGGCAAGGTTGCGCGTGGCTTCGAAGGCGGCCAGATGCCGCTCAAGCAACGAGTGCCAAAGCTCAAGGGCTTCAATAACCCATTCCGCGTCGAGTACACCGCAGTCAACCTGCACTCGATTGCGAAGCTCGAGGTCGGCGAAATTAGCCCTGAGATTCTCGTTGCTCGCGGCCTGTTGCGCAAGGGCGATTACGTCAAGGTGCTCGGTTATGGAGAGCTCACCGCAAAGGTCGATGTCACGGCTCATGCAGTCTCGAAGTCCGCAGAAGCCGCCATTGTCGCCCTCGGTGGCACGGTAACCATCGTTCCAATGCCGTTCAAGGTTCGCCCAGCGGCCAACGGCAACCAGTTCACCAACCGTTGATTGCCCGCTCTGGCCACCTGCGTGGCTCTAGCGTGTCGTTGTTCATCGTCTCGTCGAGGAGTTACTAGTGTTTTCAAACTTGAAGAACATCTTCAAGGTTGCCGATCTGCGAAACAAGGTCCTGTTCACAATCGGCATCGTGGGGCTCTATCGCCTCGGTGTTGCGATCCAAGTGCCAGGTGTCGATCAGTTAGCAGTTCAGCAACTTCGCGACCAGGCCGAGGGCGGCGGTGCGCTCGGATTCTTGAACCTGTTCTCAGGTGGAGCCTTTAGCAGCTTCTCGATTTTTGCGTTGGGCATCATGCCGTACATCACCGCCAGCATCATCATGCAGGTGTTGGGCGTGGTCATTCCCAAGCTCGAGCAGCTGCAACAAGAAGGTGCAGTTGGCCAACGCAAGATCACGCAGTACACGCGTTATCTCGGCGTTGCTATCGCCACCCTGCAAGCGGCTGGCCTTACGTTTATCTTCGGGCAGGGTCGAGGCAGCGCATTCTTTGGTGCCGCGAGTAACGCCCCCGATGTGAAGCTGTTGCCTGAGTTCATGCCACGAGCGCTGCTCGTTATCGTGTCCTTGGTGGCTGGTACCGCTCTCATCATGTGGATGGGCGAGCTCATTAGCCAGCGCGGCATTGGTAATGGTATGTCGATGATCATCTTCGCATCGGTCGTTTCCAGCCTGCCGGTGAACTTCTTGCGCATCTGGCAAGAAGAGAGCAAGGTGTTGTTCGTTCTGCTCGTCGCCTTGGTGATTGGCATCGTTTTTGCGGTTGTGCGAGTCGAGCTTGCACAGCGTCGAATCCCCGTTTCGTTCGCGAAGCGCCAGGTTGGGCGCCGCATGTATGGCGGCCAGAACACCTACATTCCGCTCAAGGTGAACCAGAGCGGCGTCGTGCCGATCATCTTCGCTAGTTCGGTCTTGCTCTTGCCCGTGTTGCTCACCAATGTGCTTGGTTCAGCCGAGGGCTGGCGTGGCAGTATTACCGACTTTGTGAACCGCTACATCGTGAACACTCAGAACGTGTTGCACGCAGTAATCCTCGCCGTGCTCATCGTTGCGTTTGCTTATTTCTACAACTCGATCGCCTTCGACCCAATTCGTCAGGCTGATCAGATTCGTAAGCAGGGTGGCTTCATTCCCGGTATTCGCCCCGGACCACAGACCGAGCGCTACCTCGGCAAGGTCGTGAACCGCATCACCCTTCCGGGAGCGTTGTTCGTTGCCACGATTGCGCTGCTGCCATATATCTTGCTGTGGATCTTCGGTGTTCAGAACTTCCCGTTCGCCGGTACCACCGTGTTGATCGCTGTTGGCGTTGCCCTTGAACTCATGCGCCAGATCGACAGTCAGTTGACGCTGCGCAACTACGAGGGCTTCCTGAAGTAGCCAAACGATGATCCCCGGTGCTCGGCTCATCATCCTCGGTAGGCAGGGTGCGGGGAAAGGTACGCAATGCGTACGTTTGTCGCGACACTTTGTTGTACCGCATATCTCCACTGGAGACATGCTGCGCGCTGCCGTTCGTGAGGGAACTCCGCTCGGGCAGGCCGCTAAAGAAGTCATGGATTCTGGTGGACTCGTCGGCGACAGCACCATGGTCGGCATTGTCAGCGAACGACTCAGCAGCGACGACGCCCGCACCCGCGGCTACATCCTCGACGGATTCCCACGCACCGTTGGCCAAGCAGAGGCCCTCGATCTGGTGACTGGCGAGCGTCCACTCGACGCTGTCATCGACCTCGACGTGCCCCGAAGTTTGGTGCTCGAGCGCCTCTCGGCGAGGCGCGTGTGTCGTGACTGCGGCACGAATTATGTGGCCAGTGGCAACGAGCGTCAACCATGGATTTGCGAGGTGTGTGGCGGCGACGTGATGTATCGCGCCGACGACACCCCCGACGCAATCAACAACCGACTCGACCTCTATGAGCAGCAAACATCGCCGTTGATCAACTACTACCAAGCAACTGGTCGGCTCACGGTTGTCGATGGCGTCGCCAGCCCCGACGAGGTCTTCGCCCGGCTCACCGCAGCGGTCGAAGCCAGTCGGCGCAAGTAATGCGCCGCCGAAAGGCAGGGCTTCCTCGCCGGAGTCTTGAAGAGATTAAGCACATGCGTGCCGCTGGTCGAGTAGTGGCCGAGATGCACGAAGCAATCCGTCAAGCAGTGCGGCCCGGCGTGACCACACTCGATCTTGACGCAGTCGCCCGCGAGGTACTGCGACGCCGCCAAGCAGCTTCGAATTTCTTGGGGCATCGTGGCTTTAGTGGGGTCATTTGTGCGTCGGTCAACGACGAAGTAATCCATGGCATTCCCAGCGAGCGTGTTCTCGACGAAGGTGACCTGTTGTCCATCGACTGTGGAGCAATCGTGCACGGTTGGCACGGAGATGCTGCGTTCTCAATGCTCGTCGGAAGCGGGTCGGCTGCCGCTCAGTTGCTGATCGATACCGCCGATCGAGCCCTCGCAGCCGGCATCGCAGCGATGGTCCCGGGCGGACATCTTGGTGATATTGGCGCAGCTATCGATGCAGTGGTGTCGCTCGCCGGATACGGCAGCCCGCACGACTACTGCGGACACGGCATCGGACAAGCAATGCACGAGGAGCCCGACGTCGAAAACCGCGGACGTCACGGTAAAGGACCGCTGCTCGAGTCGGGGGTGGTTTTGGCCGTGGAGCCCATGCTCATTGCGAGTGGCGACGACGATGTCTACGAGCTTTCCGACGGTTGGACCATCGTCACCGCCGACGGATCGCTTGCGGCACACGCCGAGCACACAATTCTTGTTGGGCCGCATGGGCCCGAGATACTTACTCGGGCGTGACCATGACATCTAAAGGTGCAGGTCAGCTCGCTGTAATGGGGGTGTCGCGTGCTCGTATAACAGATCTGCGACCGCCAGCAGCGGATTTGCGACGATTTCTCTCCCAGAACTGTCGGCTGACGCTTGGCGTTCGGAATCGTTGCCGATAGCATTGCCACTCGGCCCTAACGAAGTCTGCGCGCACGCAGCCCTCGCGAGAGCCTTTTGTCCGCCGCTGTTGAGGAGGCCACCCTGGCCAAGCCTAAAGAAGATGCCATTGTGCTTGAAGGCACCATTGTCGAGTCGCTTCCGAACGCCATGTTCCGAGTCGAACTCGAAAATAGCCACAAAGTCTTGGCTCATATCTCCGGAAAGATGCGCATGCACTACATCCGCATTCTGCCTGGCGACAAGGTTCAGGTAGAGCTCACCCCCTACGACCTCACCCGGGGTCGAATTACGTACCGCTACAAGTAAAGGCACCCCATGAAGGTCCGACCGAGTGTCAAGAAAATTTGCGAGAAGTGCAAGGTCATCCGCCGGCACGGTCGCGTCATGGTGATCTGCGAAAACCCACGTCACAAGCAGCGCCAGGGCTGAGGAATAGGAAACAACGATGGCTCGTATATCTGGTGTCGACATTCCCCGCGAAAAGCGGCTGGAAATCGCCCTTACCTACATCTATGGAATCGGTAAGCCAACCGCACAGAAGATCTGTGTCGACGCGGCCCTTGATCCAAACACCCGCGTACGCAGCCTCACCGAAGACGAGGTGAACCGCATCCGTGCCGAGATCGAAAAGCTCACGGTCGAAGGCGACCTTCGTCGCGAAGTGCAGCGCGACATCAAGCGCAAGATCGAAATCGGTTGCCTCCAAGGCATCCGCCACCGCAAAGGCCTTCCTGTTCGTGGCCAGCGCACCCACACCAACGCTCGCACCCGTAAGGGCCCGAAGAAGACCGTTGCCAACAAGAAGAAGGCCGTGAGGAAGTAGCGATGGCAAAGCCAAAGCCAGGGGGACGGCGTCCCCGCAAGCGCGAACGCAAGAACGTCACTGTCGGTGTCGTGCACATCAAGAGCTCGTTCAACAACACCATCGTCAGCATCACTGACACCCAGGGCAACGTCATTTCCTGGGCGTCGTCGGGCGCAGTTGGCTTCAAGGGTTCGCGCAAGAGCACACCATTCGCCGCGCAGATGGCAGCCGACAAGGCAGCCCGCGCCGCAATGGAGCATGGCTTGCGCCGAGTCGAAGTTCAGGTGAAGGGTCCAGGCTCCGGCCGCGACACCGCAGTGCGCTCAATTCAGAACACTGGCCTCGAGGTCACCTCGATCAAAGATGTCACACCGTTGGCTCACAACGGTTGCAGCCAGCCGAAGCGCAAGAGGAACTAGACATGGCTCGTTACACCGGACCAAAGGTGCGCATCTCGCGCCGCCTAGCGACCAACATCTTCGAGAACGAAAAGGGCCGCAAGGCGCTTGAGCGTCGTCCTTTCCCACCAGGTCAGCACGGCCGTACCCGCCGTCGCAATGCCGGCAGCGAATACCTCGCTCAGTTGCAGGAGAAGCAGAAGGCCAAGTTCATCTACGGAGTGCTCGAGCGTCAGTTCCGTCGCACCTACGAAGAGGCCAACCGTCTGCAAGGCCCAACCGGTGAGAACCTGTTGCGTTTGCTTGAGCAGCGCCTCGACAACGTGGTGTACCGCGCGGGCTGGGCCGAGACCCGTCCGCAGGCTCGCCAGTTCGTGAGCCACGGCAAGATCTTGGTCAACGGCAAGCGCGTCGATATCGCTAGCGCCCGCGTCAAGCGTGGCGATGTTGTGAGCCTGTCCGAGAAGGCCCGCGGCATGATCATCGTGCAACACAATCTCGACACACTCGATCGCGTCACCGTCGGGTGGCTCGAAAAGGGCGACGAGGGCAAGCAAGTCACAGTTCGTGAACTGCCCCAACGCGAGCACATCGATGTGCCCGTCCGCGAACAGCTCATCGTTGAGCTGTACTCAAAGTAACCGAACCCCGAAAGGACTCAGGCGACTTTCATGCTCGTCATTCAGCGCCCCACCGTCGAGGCAATCGGCGAAGAAACCAACAACCGCCAACGATTCTTCATTGGTCCACTCGAGCCTGGCTTCGGCCACACGATTGGTAACTCATTGCGTCGTACTTTGTTGTCGTCCATCCCGGGCGCAGCTATCACGGCCGTTCGATTCGACGATGCTTTGCACGAATTCGACACCATCACTGGTATCAGCGAAGACATCACCGACATCATCTTGAACCTCAAAGACATCGTGCTCACGAGCTTGAGCGACGAAGCCGTCGTGATTCGTCTCGACATTCGTGGCGCAGCCGAGGTCACCGCAGCCGACATCAAGTGTTCAAGCGATGTTGAGATCCTCAACACCGAGTTGCACATTGCGTCGCTCAACACCAAGGGCCGTCTTGCTATCGACCTCACCGTCGAGCGTGGTCGTGGTTACCTGTCGAGCCATCGCGAAAACGAGAGCCGCACCATTGGTGTGATCCCGATCGACGCGATCTTCTCGCCAGTGCGTCGCGTGATGTTCGAAGTCGAGCCGACTCGCGTCGAGCAGAGCACGAACTACGATCGTTTGGTTCTCGACATCGAGACCGATGGCTCGATCACCCCTCGCGAAGCACTTGCCTCGGCCGGCGCAACCTTGCGTTCGTTGGTCGATCTTGTGGCCAACCTCAGCGATGAGCCACAGGGTCTCGAGCTTGGCGAAGTTGCTGCAAGCAGCGCTTCATCGCCAGACCTCGACTTGCCGATCGAAGACCTCGATCTGTCTGAGCGCCCCCGTAACTGCCTCAAGCGGGCACAGATCAATTCCATTGGCGAGCTTCTCACCAAGACCGAAGACGACCTTCTGAACATCACCAACTTTGGTCAGAAGAGCCTCGACGAGGTCAAGCAGAAGCTCGACGAGCGCGGCCTCACGCTGCGCGGCTGACCAAGAAAGTCATTGAGGGAGACCCCTAATGCCAGCTACACCACGTAGAGCCCGCAACTTCGGCGGCAGCTCACAACACCAAAAGATCATGATGGCCAACTTGGCTGCGTCGTTGATTGCCGCCGAGGCAATTGTGACCACCGAGGCCAAGGCAAAGGCATTGCGCCCAATCGCCGAGAAGTTGATCACCAAGGCCAAGAAGGCGACTGAGGATGACCCAATGCGTATCCATCGCATTCGTCAGATTCAGGGCTACTTGGGCGACCGCGAGATGACCGCCAAGTTGGTTAACGAAGTGGCACCTCGCTACATCCAGCGCCCAGGTGGATACCTTCGCATTTACAAGCTCGGCCCGCGCCACGGCGACAACGCCCAAATGGCGCGCATCGAACTGGTCTAAAACGGTGCCGGATAACGGCGCTATCGAGAACGTGAACGAGCCCGTCGCTATGCGGCGGGCTCGTTTCGTTGTCGCATACGACGGCGCAGGATTTCACGGCTTTGCGGTGAACCCCAATGTCGACACGGTGATGGGTGTGCTCACTGAGGCAATGTCGCTGATTGCCCGCCACGATGTAGACCTCGTTGGCGCCGGCCGAACCGATGCAGGTGTGCACGCATGGGGTCAGGTGATCAGTTGCGATCTGCCGGGCAATACGGTGTTGAGCAACCTTGTGCATCGCGTGAATCGCATGTGCGGCCCGCGGGTGGTGCTGCGCAGTGGCGACTGGGTGCCCCACCAATTCAACGCGCGTTTTAGTGCCCAATGGCGGCACTATCGCTACACCATCTACAACGGCCCCACTGCGAATCCGTTTTTGACCGATCGAGCGTGGCACGTGACGCGCCCGCTGTTGTTGCCCACAATGCAGCTCGCATGCGATCCACTGATTGGTGAGCACGACTTCTCGTCGTTCTGTCGGAAACCTCAGGTGGCTGAAGGGCAAGCCGAGCGGTCGCTGCGGCGTCGGGTGATGCTGGCCAACATCTCCGACGTGACTGGCACTACCGATGCGATCGGTCCGAGCGCAGGCGAGGCACGTGTCTTGCGTTTCGAGATTCGAGCGAATGCGTTTTGCCATCAGATGGTGCGCTCGATTGTCGGCGCGCTTGTAGATGTCGGGCTCGGTCGAATGCACGCGGGCGAGATGCGCTCGTTGATGTTGGGTCGCGATCGCCAGGCCGCCCCAGAAATTGCGCCAGCTCGCGGGCTGGTGTTGTGGGAAGTGGGCTATCCCGAAACGGTGGTTTCGGATCAGCGTTTGCGGTAGCGACCAAGATAATCGCGCAGCCCGAAGCCGGCCGCGACAAGCATCACAGCGCCGATTGCGCCGACCAGAACACGCGATGTCATGTCGTTTGTAGCGCCGGCTACAAATAACGCTGTTGTAGTTCGAGCCACGCAATCCTGTAAAAGATGGCCGACATGAGTGCGATAGGTGACTTCTGCTGAGTTATCGGCGAAAAGGACGGGAATTCGCGACCGATCTGATTGCTGATTCGACATCTCCGCCCCTATCCTTGTTGAGTTCCCTGAGGCTGCCGGTCGGCGCCCGGTTGAAAGAAGCTCTTATGATGCGTACATACAGTCCCAAAGCAAGTGAAATCACCGCAGCCTGGCATGTCATTGATGCCGAAGGCTTGGTGCTTGGTCGCATGTGCACCGAGGCAGCACGCGTGCTGCGCGGTAAGCACAAGCCAACCTTCGCCCCACACATTGACACAGGTGACCATGTCATCATCGTCAATGCGGCCAAGATTGTGCTCACGTCAAACAAGGCCGAACTCAAAGGAGTGCACCGCTACAGCGGTTACCCAGGCGGCCTCAAGACTGAGACGTATGCCAACTTCATGTCGCGTAAGCCTGAAGAGGCAATCCGCAACAGCATCCGGGGCATGTTGCCAAAGGGCCCGCTTGGTCGTCAGATGATCAAGAAACTCAAGGTGTACGGCGGCGCCGAGCACCCACACGCAGCACAGATGCCAGTCGTATTTGATCTTTCAGCGGCCAAGTCGCGCTAAGTATTCGGAGAATGTGAATCACCATGGGCACTAAGCCGCTTACTCAAACAACTGGTCGTCGTAAGGAATCTGTCGCTCGGGTGCGCTTGCGCCCTGGCACGGGCATCGTCACCGTGAACGGTCGTAGTTTCGAGAACTACTTCCCAACGGCGATGGCTCGTATGACCGTGAGCGAACCGCTCCGTCTCACGAACACCGAAGAGGCGTTCGACATCGACGCAACCATCCATGGTGGCGGCATCAGCGGCCAGGCCGGCGCATTGCGCATGGGCATTGCCCGCTCGTTGATTGAGCTCGATCCTGAGCAGCGCGCAGCGCTGAAGAAGGCCGGCTTGCTCACTCGTGACTCACGTCGCAAGGAAAGCAAGAAGTACGGTCTCAAGAAGGCCCGTAAGGCTCCTCAGTACACCAAGCGCTGATTTGCTGCGCTTCGGCACCGATGGCGTGCGCGGCGTTGCGCTCACCGAACTCACCACCGCCTACGTGCGATCCCTCGGCGTTGCCGCGGCCCAAGTGCTCGACGGTGGAACATGGCTCATTGGTCGCGATACCCGCGAGTCTGGTGAGCTTTTCGAATCTGCATTGATTCTGGGCTTACACGCGCAGGCTCAAACGGTGCAATCGTGTGGAGTGCTACCCACCCCTGCGCTGGCATTTTTTTCGGCTCGCCGCGGTGTACCCGCAGCGATGATCACGGCCTCACACAATCCGTATTCCGATAATGGCGTCAAGATTTTCGCCGCCGGTGGGCTGAAGCTCACTGACGATGTCGAAGCGTCGATAGAAGCCAACCTTGAAGCAGTGCTCGAGGAACGCTCAGTCGCGTCGGCGTCGAAGGCGACTGCTGATGTATTTGTCGAGGCAGTGACCGAGTACGTGCAACACGTTGTGTCGCTATTTCCGCCCGATTGCCTCGCTGGCGTGCGCGTGGTGCTCGACTGTGCCAACGGCGCAATGAGTGTTGCTGGTCCGGCAGCGGTGGCTGCGCTCGGTGCCGACGTGATTGTGATGCACGCCACGCCCAACGGCACGAACATCAACGCCAAATGCGGTGCAACACATCCATCATCGCTTGTGCAGGCAGTGCTTGAGCACGGAGCCCACGCAGGTCTTGCCTTCGACGGCGATGGTGACCGCGTGATTGCGGTAGACAACGAGGGACACATCGTCGATGGCGACCGCCTGCTTGCGTTGGCTGCGTTGCAGTTGCAGGCCGAGGGCCGCCTCAGCGGCAACGCCGTGGTTGTCACGGTGATGAGCAATCTTGGGTTTCATCGCGCGATGCAGGCAGCAGGAATCACAGTGGTAGCCACTGCGGTGGGCGACCGCTATGTGCTCGAAGCACTCGACGCGGGTGGTTACGCAATTGGTGGCGAACAGAGCGGGCATGTGATTTACCGAGACCTGGCTACTACCGGCGACGGTCTACTTGCGGGCCTTCGACTGCTGCATCACACGCACTCGTCGCGCCGTTCGTTGGCCGAGATGTCGCGCGATGTGATGACAGCGTTCCCCCAGGTGCTCGTGAATGTGCGCGTGGCCGATCGTCATCCCGATATTGCGATCGAACTCGCCAGCGAGTTGGCGCAAGCCGAAGCTGCGCTCGGCGGCGAGGGCCGGGTGCTGTTGCGGGCCAGCGGCACTGAGCCGCTCGTACGGGTGATGGTCGAGGCCGCAACTGATGCCGTGGCGCACGATGTTGCTAATGGGTTGGCCAACATCGTTCGGGCCCGTTTCAGCTAAGCGACGCGCCAACAAAGATCTACACGTAGCCCAGCGCGGTAACCTGCAAGCCATGTGCGGGATCATTGCGATTTTGAGCAAGCCGACCACGCGATTGGCACCTTCCTCGGCCAGCATCATTGCTGCGCTCGATGAGGCGCTTGGCCTGAGTCCGAGTACTGCGGCAATGGCCGATGCCTGTGCTGCGCTCGACCACACGCTGCGCGGTATTGCGGGCGTTCAGGCACTGATGGGTCGCCACGAGTTGGCGGCGAGCATCATCGCCCGCGTCGACCAACTCGAGGCAGCGTTGGCCAGTGCAGAGTCGACACTTGAGCTTGGTACCGATCTCACGCCCGACGTGGTTGAGGCCACCAACGTGGTCATCGGTCGTTTGCGCGATGCTCTGTGGTCGATTCGCAACGATCGCCTGCGCGCGGCGCGCGCGGTTCACGAACTTGCGGGTCGCGACGCTGCGCCCGCCGCGGTGGCTGCTTACTTCGCAGTGCAGCAGGCGTTTTCTGCGCTCGATCGACTCGAGGTGCGCGGCCGCGACTCGGCCGGTTTGCACCTGTTCGTATGGGGCCACAACCTGTCGAGCGATGATCCTGCAGTGCGTAGCTTGCTGGCCGGGCGCAACGACAACTCATTGTTCACCGGCGGTTCGGTGCGTGTTGCCGGGCAATGTTTGAGCTTCGTGTACAAAGCCGCTGCTGAGATCGGTGAGCTTGGCGACAACACCCGTGCGTTGCGCTCAGCAGTGATTGGCGACGACCTGTTGCGCCTCGCGCTGTCTTCGCCGTCAGCGCGACTCAACGTTTTAGGCCACACGCGCTGGGCAAGTGTGGGCATTATCAGCGAGCCAAATTGCCATCCGCTGAACAGCGATGAACTCGAAGCGGGTTACGAGTCGGGGCCATATTTGGTGGCGGCGCTGAACGGCGATGTCGATAACCATGCCGACTTGAAGATCGAGCACAACCTGCGAATCGCTGGGCCCATCACCACCGATGCCAAGGTGATTCCGGCGTTGGTCTCGCGTTTTTCTGCCGCGTCGAACGGCGACGTTGTTGAAGCGTTCCGACGCACGGTGGCCGGCTTTGAGGGCAGTGTTGCCATCGGTGCGGCCAGTGCCGACGAGCCGGAGCAAATGTTGTTTGCTCTGCGCGGCAGTGGCCAGGCGCTGTATGTGGGCCTCGCCGACGATGCGTTCATCGTTGCCAGCGAACCCTACGGCGTGGTCGAAGAGACCAGTCGTTATGTGCGTATGGACGGCGAGACTCCAAGTGATCCAGATCAGCCCGAAAGCCGAGGTCAGGTGTTCGCATTATCGGCGGCCCACGCTGGCGAACTCGAAGGCATCCGCCGCTTGTCGTATAGCGGCACTGAGTTACCGCTCGCAGCGCGAGACGTTGTTGTGGCCGAGGTAACCACCCGCGACATCGATCGTGGCGCGGCCCCACACTTCTTACTGAAGGAAATCACCGAAGCCCCCGAGAGCTTCCGCAAGACATTGCGCGGCAAGATCATCGAGAGCGACGCCATGTTGCGCGCAGTCGTTGGGGCTCGATCGCTTCCCGCATTTATTGCTGAGCGTCTGGCCACGGGAGCCATTCGCCGTGTGCTTGTGATTGGGCAGGGCACCGCCGCCATCGCCGGGCGCAGCATGGCAGCAACGCTCGCAACGCTCACCGAGGGCGGCCTCGATGTGGACCCCGTGGTGGCTACTGAACTCAGTGGCTTTGGTATGCGTCTCGACATGAGCGACACGCTTGTGGTGGCCGTGAGCCAAAGCGGCACGACCACCGACACCAACCGCACGGTCGATCTCGTTCGGGGCCGCGGTGCATGCGTAATTGGCATCGTGAATCGTCGCAACAGCGATCTCACCGACAAGGCCGATGGCGTGTTGTATACCTCTGATGGTCGCGACGTCGAGATGAGTGTTGCCTCAACGAAGGCGTTCTACGCTCAAGTCGCCGCCGGTGCGTTGCTTGCGTGTGCGATCAGCGAGGCAGCAGGCCTTGGTTCGGCGCAACGCAGGCATCAGTTGCTCTCGTCGCTGCGTGAGATTCCTGATGCGCTTGTGTCGGTGCTTGGGCTCCGCGACCAGATTGGCGAGGCCGCTCGTCGGTTCGCGCCGCAGCGCCGATATTGGACCGTGGTCGGCAATGGCGCGAATGCCGTGGCTGCGCAAGAAGTGCGCATCAAGCTCAGCGAGCTTTGCTACAAGAGCATCGCCTGCGATGTCACCGAAGATAAAAAGCACATCGACCTCTCGTGCGAGCCGCTCATCATCGTTTGTGCGGCGGGCTTGGTTGGCGGCACGGCCGACGATGTCGCTAAAGAAGTGGCCATCTTCCGCGCCCACAAGGCGCTGCCGATTGTGATTGCCACCGAGGGCGACATGCGTTTTTCGGCTGCTGCTCAAGTGATCGGAGTGCCTGCCGTAGATGGCGCACTTGCCTTCATCTTGTCGGCGATGGTGGGCCACCTCTTTGGCTATGAGGCGGCGCTGGCTATCGACGCATCGGCTCGTCCGCTGCGCGAGGCCCGCGAGCTCATTGAGCGGGCAATCTCGACCACCGATGTTGGCGATGAAGTGATGCGGTTGGTGCGCAAGGAGCTTGAGCCCATCGCCGATCGGTTCTTCATTGCGCTGCGCACAGGTGTGTACGACGGTCAGATGGAAGCGTCTACAGCTGTCCGGGTGGTGGCGATGTTGCGCGATGCGCTCAGCGATGCGCCGCTCGAGTCGTATCACGCCGATACCGGCAAGGTGGGCACGCCAAGCGCGCTCATCGACGATCTCACTTCCGCACTGACGCGGGCGATCGAAGAACTCACTCGCCCCATCGATGCAATCAAACATCAGGCCAAGACCGTTACCGTCGGCATCAGTCGCAATGACGAAGGTGTGCTCGACCGCCGCTTGGTGCAATCAGTGCTCTCTCTTGGGGTTGGTCGTGATCGCCTGTCGTATCGCTCGATGAAGGTGCTTGCCGATCTCGACCCGGCCGTTGCCGAGGTTGTTGGGTTCACCCGGTACGGCATCGAGGGCGATCCCGACTCCACCAGCGCAACCATCACCATCGTCGACCGCGGGGGCTTGTCGCGCGATGTCGCATCTCGTGTCGAGCGCAACCATTCGCTGGTGGGCACCAAGCGCCGCGTTGCTGCCGAGCGAGATGTGCTCGTGGCCCGTGGGCGCAGCGACGGCCGAACCGTGATTTTTGTACCCGAACTCAAGGGTGCGCAGATCACCGGAATCACGTTGTTGCACGTGCGGTTCCACGATCGCTTGCCGGCCGCCGTCATGCGTGGGGTTCTGCAGGGTTACGACCGCCGATACAACCGTCTCGTCGACTGGGTGGCCGAAACCGAAGGTGGATTCAGCGACGATTTGCTCGGTGAGCTGCCGGTGGGCGATTTGTTGATCTTGCCCATCAGCGAGATGGCCGATCGCTGGCGTCGCTAGATCATGATCGGCATCGGGGTCGACGCCATTGAGATAGAACGGTTTCGGCGCTCGCTGCAACGCACGCCAACCATGCGCGAACGATTGTTCACCGCAGACGAACTTGAGTACGTGGCCGCAAAGGTCGATCCGGTGCCGTCGCTTGCAGTTCGCTTTGCTGCTCGCGAAGCAGTGATGAAGGCGCTCGGGGTGGGGCTTGGTGCGTTTGGTTTTCACGATGTGTCGGTCACCCGAATTGACTCGGGTGCGCCGTCGTTACGCGTCTCGGCGCGCGCCGCCGAACTGGCCCGAGACGCAGGTGTTACGCGCTGGCATGTTTCGCTGACGCACAGCGACCTGCTTGCCATTGCATACGTGATCGCCGAGTAGGCGCGGTGGCCTCGCCGGTGGTGAGGGCGCGTACTAGCTACGCTCAACGACATGTTGTCGATCGTGACGCCAGACGAGATGCGAGACATCGACGCGACTGCTTCGCGAAACACCCCAGCGAACGTGTTTATCGAGCGAGCAGGCTCTGCAGTTGCGTGGGCCGCGTTGCGAATGTTGGGCGGGTCGTATGGCCGCCGTGTCGTGGTGGTGGCTGGCCCAGGCAATAACGGTGCCGATGGTCGAGTTGCCGCACGCAAGCTTGCGCTTAAGGGCGTGCAGGTGACCGTGTTCTCAGTAGCCGATTGCCCCAAGGTGTTGCCTGAGTGTGACCTTGTGATCGATGCTGCGTACGGAACCGGGTTTCATGGATTGTGGCAGGCTCCCGATCCGGGCTCAGCGCTTGTGCTCGCGGTCGACATTCCCTCGGGGGTCGATGGCCTCACCGGAGCAGCGGGTTCGGGCGTCATGCAGGCCGATCACACGGTGACCTTTGTCGCGTTGAAGCCTGGGCTGCTGTTCGAGCCGGGAGCCGCGCTGGCGGGCTCTGTCGAGGTGGTCGACATCGGGCTATCGGCCGACCATGTCAGGGTTCACCTCGTGCAGCAAAGCGATGTCGCCGAATGGTGGGAGCCGCGTGAGGCCGACGCACACAAGTGGAGCACGGCCACGCAGATCATCGCCGGTAGCCCGGGGATGACCGGTGCTGCTCACTTGGCTGCGAGCGCCGCGCAAAGAAGTGGAGCCGGCATGGTGCACCTCTCAGTTCCTGGTGCCGTGCCCAGCAGCGGCGATCACGAGTACGTGCAGCGCCCGTTGGGTGGCGGTGACTGGGCACGCGAAGCGCTTGCCAGTCTTGATCGCTTTCAATCGTTGGTGATTGGACCCGGCCTCGGCCGCAGCCAGGGCAACGTTGCTGCGATCCGGACAGTGGTGAGCAAATCGTTGGTTCCCACGGTGATCGATGGCGATGGTCTGTTCGCCTTAGCGTGGAGCAGCGAGGGCCCGGCCTCGGTGCTCAAGGCTCGCGAGGCACCAACAGTGCTCACGCCGCACGATGGCGAATTCGCGTTGCTTGCTGGCGCCAAAGTTGGATCTGATCGAATCATGGAAGCTCGCTTGATGGCGTTTGAACTCGGCGTTGTCGTGTTACTCAAAGGCCCGGCAACCGTGGTGGCCGATCCCGATGGTCGCGTGCTCGTGGTCACTGCTGGCGACGAGCGTCTGGCCACTGCCGGAACCGGGGACGTGCTGTCGGGAATTATCGGCGCACTACTTGCGCAAGGTCTCTCGGCGTTTGAGGCAGCGGCGGCAGGAGCGTGGATCCATGGTCGGGCTGGTCGTCTGGGGTCTCGCCGCGGGCTCATCGCCAGCGATTTGTTGCCGCTGATTCCACAGGTTCTGGACTCACTGCAATGAGGTGGGCATGGGCCGAGGTGAACCTCGAAGCCGTCGCGCACAATGTTCGTCTGATTCGTGATGTCGTCGCGCCGTCTGTGGTGTGGGCTGTCGTGAAGGCCGATGCCTACGGTCACGGCGCCGTGCCGGTGGCCCGCGCGGCGCTGAGTGCCGGTGCTGAGGGACTGTGCGTGGCGCTGGTGTCCGAGGGCATCGAGCTTCGCGCTGCGGGGCTGACCGCTCCGATCTTGATCTTGAGCCAGTCGCCCTCCGAAGAGTTCGATCTCGTGGTGGCGCATCAACTCACGCCCACTGTGTATTGCCGCGAGTCGATTGAGGCGTTGGCCCAAGCTGCAGCGAGAGCGGGGCAAGCTGATTATCCGGTGCACCTGAAGATCGATACCGGGATGCATCGCGTGGGTGCGGCGCCCGAGCACGGTGTCGAGTTGGCCGATGCAATTGCCGCGCACCCACAGCTTGAGCTGCAGGGGGTCTTCACCCACCTTGCTCTGGCCGACCAGCCTGATTCTGCATCAAATGGTCGCCAGCTTGCGCTGTTCAACGACGTGGTCGACGCGCTCATCGCCGCTGGCCACGAACCGACGCTGGTTCATGTGGCTAACTCGGCCGGGGCACTTGGTATCGCTGCGTCTCGTCGCGGGTTGGTGCGGCTCGGAATTGCGATGTACGGCGCAGAGCCCGGCCCGGGGGTGGCAGCGTTGTGCACCGAGTTGCGGCCTGCTTTGTCGTTGCGCGCAAAGGTGAGCTTCGTGAAGACGGTGGCAGCTGGCGAGGGCATCAGCTACGGCCTTCGGCATGTATTTGCAGATGCAACAACTGTTGCAACGGTGCCTCTCGGATACGCCGATGGCGTGCCCCGCCGCTTGTTTGATGTTGGCGGCGAGGTGTTGATCGGCGGCGTTCGACGCCGAATCGTTGGAGTCGTGACGATGGACCAGTTGATGGTTGATTGCGGTAACGACATGGTCTCGGTAGGCGACGAAGTTGTGCTGATCGGCCGTCAGACTCACGAGGCATTGACCGACGAGATCAGGGCCGAGGAGTGGGCGGTTCGCCTTGGCACAATTGCCTACGAAATACTGTGCGGCATCAGCCGGCGGATCGAACGTCACTACCCATGAACTCTCACGAGATGGCTGCACTCCAATGATCGAATTGGTTTCTCACTCTGCTGAACAAACGCGGGCGATCGCCGCGGGCGTGGCCACGTTGGCGCGTGCCGGAGACCTCATTGTGTTGGCGGGTCAGATGGGGGCCGGCAAGACGGCATTCGCTCAAGGGTTTGCGCGCGAACTGGGCATTCATGAGCCCGTTACATCGCCCACCTATACGTTGGTGCACAGCTACACCGCCGGTTCAACAACGCTGCATCACGCCGATCTGTATCGCCTCGAGCACACCGCTGAAGTCGACGATCTGGCGCTTGCCGAGTTACTCGAGGACAACGCCATCGTGTTGGTCGAGTGGGGCGATGTGGTCGATCTCGGGCCCCACTTACACATTGAACTTCGGCTCACCGATGAGGCCCTCGATGGGTCAGATGTCGATGTCGACCAACGCGAAATATGCATCACCTCGAGCGATAAGCGTTGGCTGCCGCGCTGGGAACGACTCGAAGCAGCGGTCGAAGAATGGACCGTGTCGTGATCACGCTCGGAATTGAAACAGCGACTCAGGTTGTCAGCGTGGCCCTTGGCGGTGACGACGGCGTGATTGGCCTTGTCGAGATTATGCAGGGCCGCCGTCACGCTGAGGTGCTGGCCCCGGCTATCGAGTTCGTGTGCCGTCAGGCGGGTGTAGCTATCTCTCAGATTGGCGCAGTTGGTGTCGATATTGGTCCCGGCCTGTTCACCGGTATGCGCGTGGGTATAGCTACCGCTAAGACCATGGCCCAAGCACTCGACGTGCCGCTTGTAGGCATCTCGTCGCTCGACCTGTTGGCATTTCCGCTGCGACACACCTCGAAGGTCATTGCCAGCCTCATCGATGCTCGCAAGGGCGAAGTGTTCTACGCCTTCTACCTTCCCTCACCCGGTGGCGTACAGCGGGTGAGCGAGCCGATTGCGTGCAGCGTCGAAGACTTCAACGCCGATGTGATGGCGCGTGGGCAAAACGTTCTTGCGGTGGGCGACGGAGCCCATCGGTATCGCGATCAGCTCGATGCCTCGATCGAGGTTGACGACCTCGCCCATCCGTCGGCGGCGCCGCTTGTTCATTTGGCCAGAGCACGCGCCCTGCGCGCCGATGTTGGGCAAGCCGGTGCAGCCAACCTTGAGTCTGTGCAACCGATGTATCTGCGTGCGCCCGATGCTCAGATCAACTGGACCACACGATGAGTGTGCTGTCGCGCCTGTTGCATCGAGACATACCGGCACGCGGTCTTGAGATCTTGCCGATGCGTCGTCGCGACTTCACCGCGATTCAGGTGATCGAGCATCAGGTGTACCCACAGCCGTGGTCGATCAACGTATTTCTCAACGAACTCGAACTCGCCAAGCAGGGCCAGCGTTACTACACCGTGGGTTACCGCGGCGGCGAACTGATGGGGTACGCCGGGATGATGCTGGTGCTCGAAGAAGCGCACATCACCAATATCGCTACCGATCCAAAACGCCGACGCAGCGGTATCGCTCGGCATCTGCTCGCCGACCTTGCGTGGGAAGCTCGCAGTAATGGCTGCACCGGGCTCACGCTTGAGGTGCGCATCAGCAACGTGGCGGCGCAGGGGCTTTATCACCTGTTTGGATTTGAGCCCGCTGGCGTTCGTCCGAGGTACTACGAGAACTCTGAAGACGCAATTGTGATGTGGTGTCACAACATCGATTCGCCCGAGTACGCGGCGAGGCTCCGCTTGCTGTGCCCCGATGTCGCCGAGATCCGAGGAGTGTCATGAAGGTTGACGATTCAACAGTGGTCTTGGGCCTTGAGACGAGTTGCGATGAGACCGCTGCCTCAGTGGTGATGGGCGGCAGCGATGTGCTGAGCAGTGTCATCAACACATCGATCGAACAGCACGTTCCATTCGGTGGTGTTGTTCCTGAAATCGCCAGTCGTGCTCATGTTGAGATGATCGCTCCGGTCATCGCCCAGGCCGTCGAAGAGTCGGGTCTTGCCGATACGCGCATTGATGCAGTGGCGGCAACGGTGGGTCCTGGTCTCATTGGCGCGCTGCTGGTTGGGGTTGCGGCAGCGAAGGCGTTGGCGTTGGTGTGGGACGTGCCGTTTGTCGGTGTGAACCATCTCGAAGCACACCTCTATGCCGGGCTGCTCGAAGATCCGTCGCTTGAGCTACCGCTTGTGGTGCTGCTCGTTTCGGGCGGACACACGATGTTGATCGAAATGAGCGCGCACGGTCAGTACCGTTTGCTCGGCGAAACCATCGACGATGCCGCTGGTGAAGCCTTCGACAAGGTGGCTCGATTCTTGGGTCTCGGCTATCCCGGTGGGCCAGCAATCGATCGAGAAGCGCAGTACGGCGACCCCACTGCGGTGGCGTTTCCGCGAGCTATTCCTGAGTCGCTCAACTTCAGTTTCAGCGGGTTAAAGACTGCAGTCATGAATCATGTGCGCAAGCACCCCGATTCGGTGACCGCCGACATCGCTGCGTCGTTCCAGACGGCCGTGGTCGATTCGCTTGTGCTGAAGGCTCGCCGCGCGGCTCGCGAGGTGGGGGCCAAAGGACTGGTGCTCGGCGGCGGCGTTGCCGCCAACTCACTGCTTCGACAGCGTTGGGCCACCGCGTGTGATGAAGACGGTATTCAGGCGTTTGTGCCGAGTCGGGCGATGTGCACCGACAATGCGGCGATGATCGCCGCCGCTGGTTGGTATCGCCTCAAGAGCGACGGACCCACGTCGCTCGACTGCGGCGCTTATCCGGGCCTGCGGTTACCGCTGGTACAGTCGGATACCCCATGAGTCGACTTGCCGCGTACATCGTCACAGCACCTGGCCTTGAGCAGGTCACCGCAGCAGAAATGGCGCGTCTCGACCTGAAGGTGGTCGACCTCGGAGTCGGCGGTCTCACTGCGTCGATCACGTGGTCGCAGTTGATGCTGGCTCACTTGCATCTGCGCACTGCGACCAGAATCTTGATCCGAATTGGTCGATTCGAGGCCAGCGGCTTCGGCGATCTTCAGGCCGGGCTCAAAGAGATTCCATTTCACGAGTGGCTGCCGAAGCGTTGTGCGCTGAACATCAGCGTGTCGGCCTCGGCGTCTCGTTTGAACCACACCGGTGCTATCGAAGAGCGAGTGCGTGCGGTGGTGCGTCGTTCGTATGACCCCGCGTATGAGTACGAAGGTGGCGTGCACACGTTGCACGTTCGGATGTCGCGCAACATCTGCACGGTCAGCATCGACGCCACTGGCGATCCGCTGTATCAGCGTGGGTGGCGCACCGAATCAGGTCCGGCCCCTATTCGCGAGACTCTTGCTGCTGCATTGTTGCAATGGAGCGGCGCATCAACACATAAAGGTGTGCTCACCGATCCGTGTTGTGGCGCTGGCACCATCATGATCGAGGCTGCGCAAATGGCGCGCCGCATGCCAGCCGGACGCAATCGTTCGTTTGCCTTCGAAAACTGGATGCCGGTAGACCCAGCGCAGTGGCCGAAGTTGCTGGCCGCATCCGACGCCGATGTGCGCGGTCCATTGAAGAAAAAGTATGTGGCCCGCGATCTCAAGGGCGACATGATCGCCAAGGCTCAGGCCAACGCCGAGCGCGCCGGTGTGCTTGATGACATTGTGTTCGAGGTTGGCGATGCAACCAAGCTTTTCAGCGGACCAACGGGCGGTGCTGGCGTTGCAGTGGTTACGAATCCTCCGTATGGCGAGCGCCTCAGCGCGGCCAACCAGCGTGCCCTCTACCTTGAACTCGGCAAGGCCGAACGACTCGCGGTGGTTGCACCTACGTCAAGCCTTCCGTCGTTGAAGCGCGAGTTCGACGACACACTCGCCACCAGTAATGGTGGCCTTGCTGTGCAGTTCGCGCGGGTAGCGTTTTCGGGGTGAAACCGCTGCAGCTCGGCCCGTATCAGGTCTGGCCACCCGTGGTGCTTGCACCGATGGCTGGTGTCACCAACGCGCCGTTCCGCACGATGTGTCGACGCTTTGCGCCCGACCTCATCTATGTCAACGAAATGGTGATGGCCACGGCGTTGGTGCATGGCAATGCCAAGACAGCGCGCATGGCCACCTTCGGTGCCCACGAATCGCCGCGAAGCCTGCAGATCTATGGCAGCGATCCCGCCATCATCGGTGAGGCCGTGCGTTTGCTGTGTTCGCAAGATCGCGTTGATCACATCGACCTCAACTTCGGTTGCCCTGCGCAAAAGGTCACCCGTCGCGGCGGCGGCGCAGCAGTGCCGGTGAAGCCCAACTTGTTACGCGCTATCTTGCGCGCCGTGGTCACTGGCGCATCGCCTTATGGCATTCCGGTCACGGCCAAGTTCCGCATGGGCATTCACGACGAACTGCTTACGTTTATCCGCACTGGCCAGATTGCCGAAGAAGAAGGTGTGGCGGCCATTGCGTTGCACGCCCGCACCGCGCAGCAGCACTACGCCGGCACCGCCAACTGGGATGCCATCGCCGAACTCAAGGCAGCAGTCATGGGTATCCCGGTGCTCGGCAACGGCGATATTTGGGAAGCCACCGATGCGCTCAAGATGGTTGAGCACACGAACTGCGACGGCGTGGTCATCGGCCGCGGTTGTCTCGGCCGCCCGTGGTTGTTCGGCCATCTCGTGGCTGCGTTCAACGGCGAACCCGTGCCCGAATCGCCACCGCTTGGTTTCGTTGGCCAGCAGATGGCCGACCACTGTCGGCTTCTTGCCGAGCATCTTGGCGAAGACCATGCGGTGCGCGACTTCCGCAAGCACACCTCGTGGTACCTCACTGGTTACCCAGTGGGTGGCGAGGCTCGTGGCAACTTCAGCAAGATCAACTCGATTGCCGAACTCGATCACCTCATTGCGGCGCTCGACCCCACCTTGGTGGTTGTGCCCGGCGGCGAGCGCATCCGACGTGGCCACACCAACGGACCCATTCGTGTGGTTCTACCTGAGGGCTATCTCGACGACCTCGACGACGCGACTCCGCCCGACGATGGACATGTGATGGCGCTCAGCGGCGGATGAGCAACGATTCGATACGGGTTGTGTTGGCGTCGGCCTCGCCGCGCCGAAGCGAATTGCTGACCCAAATCGGCATGTCATTTGAGGTCATGCCCACCGACATCGACGAAACCGAGCATCCGGGCGAAGACCCAGTGTCATACGTGCGCCGTTTGGCCATCGAAAAAGCCCTTGCTGCGGTAGTGGGCGATGACGTTGTCGTTATTGCTGCCGACACCACGGTTGATCTCGATGGAATGATTCTGGCCAAGCCAGCCGACGACGCCGATGCGCTGCGCATGCTGGGGCTGCTTGCCGGACGAACCCATCAGGTGCATACCGGCGTGGCCATTCGCTATCAGGGTCGGATGGTCGCCGAGGTGAACACGTCGTTGGTGAGCATGAAGGCCAGCGACGACCAGTGGCTGCGCTGGTATGTGGCAACGGGTGAGCCTCATGGCAAGGCTGGTGCCTATGGCATCCAGGGCGCCGCCGCGGTATTTGTCGATTCTGTGCAGGGAAGCGTGACCAATGTGATCGGTCTGCCCCTGAGCCTGCTCGAGCAGTTGCTCTCAGAGGTGGGTGTTTCGCTGCTGCGGTTGCTAACGCCGTAGGTGAGGCCCTACCATTAGCACTCGCACTCGTCGAGTGCTAATGCCCGTGCGGCAGTCGCCACACTCGGCCCTGCCAGACAACACGTCTCAACAAACCTGGAGCGTTCTCTCATGAATCTCAAGCCGCTGGACGACCGCATTGTGGTCAAGCCCAACGAAGCCGAGCTCACCACAGCATCGGGCCTCGTTATCCCCGACACCGCCAAGGAAAAGCCACAGCAGGGCACCGTGCTCGCTGTTGGACCTGGCCGCTGGAGCGACGACAAGGGTGCACATGCTGCACTCGACGTCAAAGTCGGCGACACCGTTTTGTACAGCAAGTACGGCGGAACAGAAGTCACGCTCGAAGGTGTGGATTACCTCATCCTCACCAGCCGTGACGTCCTCGCAATCGTCGGTAAGTGAGGCACTAGCCCCATGGCCAAGATTCTCAAATTTGACGAAGAGGCGCGTCGCGCACTCGAAGCCGGCGTAGACAAATTGGCCAACACGGTCAAGGTCACGCTTGGGCCAAAGGGTCGCAACGTCGTTCTCGACAAGAAGTTCGGCGCACCAACCATCACCAACGACGGCGTGTCCATCGCGAAGGAAATCGAACTCGATGATCCTTTCGAGAACATGGGCGCTCAGTTGGTGAAAGAAGTCGCCACCAAGACGAACGATGTAGCCGGTGACGGCACCACCACCGCAACGGTGCTGGCGCAGGCAATGGTTCATCAAGGCATGCGCAACGTCGCTGCCGGCGCCAACCCGATGGGCCTCAAAAAGGGCATCGAAAAGGCAGTTGCCGCAGCGGTAGAGTCGATCAAGGGTCAGGCCAAAGAGGTTGACGACAAGGGCGATATCGCCGCTGTCGCCACCATCTCGGCTGCTGATGCCTCAATCGGCGAAGTCATCGCCAACGCAATCGACAAGGTCGGCAAAGACGGCGTCGTAACTGTCGAGGAGAGCAACACCTTCGGCACCGAACTCGAGTTCACCGAGGGCATGCAGTTCGACAAGGGCTACCTGTCGCCATACTTCGTGACCGACGCTGAGCGTCAAGAAGCAGTGCTCGAAGATCCGTACATTCTCATCACCAGCGGCAAGATCAGCTCGGTGCAGGTCATGCTCCCAGCTCTCGAAGCTGTGATGAAGACTGGTCGTACGTTGTTGATCATTGCTGAAGACATCGAAGGCGAAGCACTAGCCACGCTGGTCGTCAACAAGATCCGCGGCACCTTCAACTCTGCAGCAGTCAAGGCCCCCGGCTTTGGCGATCGTCGCAAGGCGATGTTGCAGGACATGGCAGTGCTCACCGGTGGTCAGGTCATCAGCGAAGAGGTCGGCCTCAAGCTCGAGAACGTGACCATGGATCTGTTCGGCCGTGCCAAGCGCGTCATCATCACTAAGGACACCACCACCATCGTTGATGGTGCTGGCGACCACGAAGATGTGAAGGGCCGCGTCAACCAGATCAAGGCTGAGATCGACAACACCGACAGCGATTGGGACCGTGAGAAGTTGCAGGAGCGCTTGGCCAAGTTGGCCGGCGGCGTTGCAGTCATCAAGGTCGGCGCCGCAACCGAGGTTGAGCTCAAAGAGAAGAAGCACCGCATCGAAGATGCTGTGTCTGCAACTCGTGCAGCCATCGAAGAAGGCGTTGTTGCCGGCGGCGGTGTGGCTTTGGTTCGTACCCGTGCCGCAGTTGCCAAGGTTGTTGCGTCGCTCGAGGGTGACGAGGCCACTGGTGCAAGAATCGTGTGGGAGTCGCTCATTGCGCCCCTCAGCACGATCGCCGACAACGCTGGCCTGCAGGGCGCAGTCGTCGTGCAGCAGGTCGAGTCAGCCGAAGGCAACATGGGCCTTAACGCCGCAACCGGCGAGATGACTGACCTTGTCAAGGCAGGCATTATCGACCCAGCCAAGGTGACCCGCGCTGCTTTGCAGAACGCTGCTTCAATCGCAGCACTCGTCTTGACCACCGAATGTCTCGTGGCCGACAAGCCAGAGAAGAAGTTCGCAATGCCAGGCGGCGGCGCCGGCGGCATGGGCGGCATGGGTGGCATGGG
>CAMASN010000029.1 GCA_945861025.1 Ferrithrix thermotolerans DSM 19514 | reverse complement strand
CGCGTTGGCCAGAGCAAGATCAGCTTCACCCATCTCATCGGTTACGCCATCGCCCGAGCGATTGGCGACGCCGTACCGCAGATGAACAACAGCTATGCCGTCGACGCCGATGGCAAGCCGCGCATCATTCGTAACGGCGCTGTGCAGATGGGTCTCGCTGTCGATGTTGCTAAGTCCGATGGCGGCCGCACCTTGGTCGTGCCAGTGCTGCGCGATGCGAGCTCGCTTAACTTCGAAGGGTTCCTCGCCGCCTACGAGGAGATCATTCGCAAGGTCAAGTCGAACAAGCTCACTGTTGCCGATTTCCAAGGCGCCACAATCACACTCACCAACCCGGGCACCATCGGCACCGTACAGAGTGTGCCTCGCCTGATGCCGGGCCAAGGTGTCATCGTTGGCGTTGGCAGCATCGATTACCCGGCCGAGTTCCAGGGCAGCGATGAGCGGACACTCGGCTCGCTCGGTGTGAGCAAGGTTGTCACCATTACGAGCACCTATGATCACCGCATTATCCAAGGCGCCGAAAGTGGCATGTTCTTGAAGCGGGTACACGAACTGCTGATGGGTGAGCACGGTTTCTACGAGAACGTGTTCAGCGACCTCAGCGTGCCTTACGAAGCAGTGAAGTGGCGCACCGACATCAACCCAAGCAATAGCGAAGACGCAATGTTGCACAAGCAGATGCAAGTGGCAACGCTGATTCGCGTGCACCGCGTGCGTGGGCATCTCATTGCCGACCTCGACCCGTTGCGTTGGAAGCAACCCAAGATGCCCATCGAGCTCGATCCGGCGACCTATGGGCTCACCATCTGGGACCTCGAGCGCGAGTTCCTCACCGGCGGCGTCGGCGGAGTCGAAAAGCAACCGCTCGGCGAACTGCTCGGCGTGCTGCGCGATGCGTATTGCCGCACCATCGGCATCGAGTACATGCACATCCAAGACACCGAAGAGCAGCGCTGGATTCAGAGCAAGGTCGAAGGCGTGCAGTTCGCCGTCTCGAAGGTAGATAAGCGCCGCATTCTCGATCGTCTCAACGCTGCCGAGGCGTTCGAAAAGTTCCTCGCTACCAAGTACGTGGGCGCCAAGCGTTTCGGTCTTGAGGGTGCCGAGTCGGCAATCCCGATTCTCGATTCGATCCTCATGGGCGCTGTCGACGCCGGACTCGATTCGGCGGTTGTGGGCATGGCTCACCGCGGCCGACTGAACGTGCTTGCCAACCTGATGGGCAAGAGCTACGACCAGATCTTCAAAGAGTTCGAAGGCCATGTCGACCCGACCTCAGTGCAGGGCTCTGGCGACGTGAAATATCACCTAGGGGCGGTGGGCAAGTATCAGAGCCCCAGTGGATCTGAGATCAAAGTCGAGCTCGCTGCCAACCCCAGTCACCTCGAGACTGTCGACCCGATCGTGTTGGGCATGGTGCGCGCCAACCAAGACCGCATCGAGCCGCCAGGGTCGTATTTGTCGTTGCCAATCTTGATCCACGGCGACGCGGCGTTCGCTGGTCAAGGTGTGGTGGCCGAGTGCCTCGCGATGAGCGACATCAACGGCTACCGCGTGGGTGGCACGATCCACCTCATCATCAACAACCAGATTGGTTTCACCACCAGCCCCAAGTTTGCGCGCAGTTCGCTGTATTGCAGCGATGTCGCTAAGACCGTGCAGGCGCCAATCTTCCATGTCAACGGTGACGACCCTGAGGCATGTGTTCGTGTGGCTCAGATGGCGTTCGAATACCGCCAGCGGTTCCACAAAGACGTCGTGATCGACATGGTGTGTTACCGCCGTCACGGTCACAACGAAGGCGACGATCCGAGCTACACGCAGCCGCTGATGTATAAGGCAATCGCCGAGCGTCGCAGCATTCGCAAGCTCTACGTTGAGGCGCTCGTGAAGCGTGGCGAGCTCACCGTCGAAGAAGCCGAGAGCGTGCTCATCGATTTCCAGAGCAAACTGCAAGTGGCGCTCGACGAGACTCGCGCACACGCCCCCGAAGTAGTCAAAGTGGCGAAGCCGCCGCGCCCTATCGGCGTGCTGCCGCACATCGAAACCGGAGTCGAGCGCGCTCAACTCGACACAATTTTCGATCACCTCACCGAGTACCCCGAAGGCTTCACGCCGCATCCAAAGTTGATGCGTCAGTTTGAGAACCGGGCCAAGTTGTACCACGAGGGCAATCAGGTCGATTGGGCCACAGGTGAAGCACTCGCTATTGGGTCGCTCGTCATGGGCGGCACGCCCGTGCGGTTCTCGGGCGAAGACTGCCGACGCGGCACCTTTAGCCAGCGTCACGCAGCACTCATCGATTACGAGAACGAAGACAACTGGATTCCGCTCGACGATCTGCCGGGTTCACCGGCCAAGTTCTGGATCTACGATTCCCTGCTCAGTGAGTACGCGGCGGTCGGTTACGAGTACGGATATGCACACATCAACCGCGACACGTTGGTGATGTGGGAGGCGCAATTCGGTGACTTCGTCAATGGCGCGCAGATCATCATCGACCAATACATCGTGGCCGCCGAAGACAAGTGGGGTCAGGGCAACGGATTGGTGCTGTTGCTGCCGCACGGCTTCGAGGGCCAAGGCCCAGAGCACAGCTCGGCTCGTATCGAGCGCTTCTTGCAGTCCTGTGCCGAAGACAACATTCAAGTCTGTAACGCCACTACTGCAGCGCAGTACTTCCACCTGTTGCGTCGTCAAGCAATACGCGAAGTGCGCAAGCCGTTGGTGTTGTTCACTCCAAAGTCGGCACTACGTATTGCCCAGACCCGATCTACAGTCGACGAACTTGCCAGCGGATCGTTCCAAGAAGTGCTCGACGATCCAACGCCAGACCTCGACAAGAATGCCGTGCAGCGCTTGGTGTTCTGCAGCGGCAAGGTTGCATGGGATGCATTGGCTGAGCGCGATAAGCGCAACGCTGCGGCTGCCGTCGTTCGTATCGAGCAGCTGTACCCATTCCCAGTCGATCAGATGCTCGGCATGCTCGAGCACTACCCCAACGCACGCGAGTTGGTGTGGCTGCAAGAAGAGCCAGAGAACATGGGCCCATGGAACTTCGTTGAGGCTCGCGTGTGGCGTGTGAAAGAGCGCGGCTACGACCTTCGTCATGTTGCTCGTGTCGAGAGCGGCAGCCCAGCTACTGGCTCAAAGACGATCCACGATCAAGAACTCGCCGACTTGATGGACGAAACCTTCGACGGTTTGTAGACCAGCGTTATTGCACCGGCCTTAGCTCAGGCTGAGGCCGGTTGCTGCTGACAGTTCGGCTAACGCCGTTGCTGGATCGACAACCTTGATGGTGTGCATGCCCATTGCGGCTGCGGGTTTCAAGTTGATGCCGAGGTCATCGAGGAAGATGCACTGGCTCGGCTGCACATCGAGCAACTCGCACGCGATTTCGTAGAAACGTGGTTCGGGTTTGCGAACGCCCACCTTGCTGCTTTCGACGATGGCATCGAACCGGGCCATCACTGCGCCGAGCGCCAGCGATCGGTCGGTGTTGATAGCCATCGACTCTGCGCCGGTGGCCACCACGTTGTTGGTGAGGCATGCGGTTTTGAATCCGGCCGCTTTCACGGCGTCGAGCGCGGCGACCATCGCTGGGCGAATCTCGCCGGCGAGTAAGGCCAATACGTTCGCCCCACGAACCTCGCGACCAAGGCTCCGCGAGTCGTGAGCAAAGGCCACATCGAACTCAGCGGGACTGAGTTCGTTGCGCTCGAGACGAGCCCAAGCGTTGGAGTCAGGATTGGTTGCGTTGACCGAACGGATGAAGTCGCGCGGCAGGCCGACGCTTGTCTCGTAATGGTTGAACGCTTCGAATGGACTCGACAGAATGACGCCGCCAAAATCCCAGAGCACAGCTGTGAACACCCGACGATCGTACGCACATGGGCGTCGAGATGCTTGACTGGCAGTGTTATGCCTCACCACGTCATCATCGACGGCTCCAATTTGGCCACTGAAGGCCGAACCGCGCCAAGCCTCAAACAACTCAACGAAGCGATCGACGCGTATCGCTCCGATTTCCCTACAACGCTGATCACGGTGGTTGTAGATGCCACCTTTGGCCATCGAATCGACCCCAAAGAAGTGGCCGAATTCGAGCGCGCCATTGAGACCAACACCTTTGTGGCGCCGCCGGCCGGTGCCGTCGGTCGCGGCGATGGTTTCATCCTGAGCATCGCCAATAAGGCCAAAGCAACGGTGTTGTCGAACGATAGCTACCAAGAATTTCACGGCGAATATGCGTGGCTGTTCGAAGAAGGTCGCCTCGTGGGCGGCAAGCCGGTGCCACACGTTGGGTGGGTGTTCGTGTATCGCACTCCCGTGCGCGGGCCCGTAAGCCGCCGATCGGTAAAAGAGCAAAAGGTCGTCGACAAGTCGCCGCGTCGCCGTACGCCAGCCACCCATCTCAACGACGTGCCCGCGATCTCGGCAAATGCCCCGATGCCCGTGCCGAAATCGGCTCCTCCGGGCGCTGTCATGCCGGCACCGAAACCAGTGGCTGCAAAGACGGTGAACGACCTGATGGCGTTTTTGTCGTTTGTCGAGCACCATCCGGTTGGCACCTCGGTCGAGGCCGTGGTCGACAGTTATTCATCGCACGGTGCCTATGTGCTCATCGGCGAAGCCCACGGCTATGTGCCATTGCGGTTGATGGGCGACCCGGCACCGCGCAGCGCGCGCGACGCAATGTCCCTGGGCGATGTGGTCACGTTGGTCGTGAGCAGCTTCGATGCGAAGCGTCGCAGTATCGACCTGTCGGTGCTCTCGATGGCTCCCGATGCCAAGCCGGCTGAGCCCAAGAAGGCGGCGAAGAAGGCGCCGAAGGCAGACAAGCCAGCGAAGCCAGAGAAGGCCGCGGTCGCAAAGAAGCCAGAGAAGGCCGAGAAGCCAGAGAAGCCAGAGAAGCCAGTGGTCGCGAAAGAGGCTGCAGCGAACAAGGCCCCTACCAAGAGCGCAATTGCGAAAGCGCCCGCAGCAAAGAAGGCTGTAGCGAAAAAGGCCCCAGCGGCGCCGGTCGTTGCTGCGGCACCTGTTGCTGCGGCACCTGTTGTTGAGGTGCACGCTGTGAAAGCGCCACCGGCGAAGAAGGGTGCGGCCAAGAAAGTTGCAGCCAAGCCAGTCGAAGCCAAGCCAGTCGCGAAGAAGGCCGCGGTGCCTACGAAGGCTGCGGCGAAACCGACCAAGCCAGCCAAACCCGCCAAGGTCTAGTCATGCGTATCGCTACGTGGAACGTGAACTCACTCAAGGCGCGTCTTGGACGAGTTGAGGAATGGCTCAACGATGTGCAGCCCGACGTGTTGTGCTTGCAAGAAACCAAGCTTGCCGACGATGCCTTTCCGGCGCTCACCTTTCAGGCGCTGGGCTACGAGAGTGCGCATCACGGCCAGGGTCAATGGAATGGTGTTGCCATTCTGTCGAAAGTTGGTCTCACCGATGTCGTCGCTAACTTCGCCGATGGCCAGCCGCTCGATCCTGAGGCGCGCCTCATCACAGCCACTTGTGGCGGCGTGCGCGTCAGTTCGGTCTACGTGCCCAACGGCCGCTCGCTCGACCACGATCACTACCAATACAAGTTGCGTTGGATGGCCCGATTGCGCGCCCACGTGGCTCAGAACAGTTCTCCAAGTGACGCGGTCATCGTCACCGGTGACTTCAACATTGCGCCCGAAGACAAAGATGTGTTCGACCCCAGCAAGATGGTTGGCTCAACGCATGTCAGCGTCGCCGAGCGCGAAGAACTCGAGGCGTTGTGTCGGTGGGGGATGAGCGATGTATTTCGTCATCATCACCCTGAGCCCAAGTTGTACTCGTGGTGGGACTATCGGGCCGGCGATTTCCACATGGGTCGCGGTATGCGCATCGACCTCATCTTGGGCACGGCGTCGGTTGTCGAGCGCAGCACCTTTTGCGTCATCGATCGCAATGCGCGCAAGGGCACATTGCCCAGCGACCACGCTCCTGTTCTGGTCGATCTGAGCGAATCGTGAGCGACCCATTAGACCCAACCCGCGACCTGCCTGACGACCGCCCCTTCTCGGTTGGCGGGCCAGCCAATATGCGCGACGCGCTCGCTGCGCGCAATACAGGTGTCATGGCGTCTTCTGGCACTCGTGCCGAACTCGCAGAAGCTACGCGTGTGGTGATCGACGAACTCATGCGCAACAACGCTGAGGACAGTGAGCTTGAAGCCGCCTCCATTCTTGTGAAGCGGGCCGCAGCGTTGCTCCAGCAGCAATCGCATGGTCGCAGCTATGTGGGTGTGGCCGAAGGCTCATTGGCGAACGGACACCAAAACTTCATCGACTTCAGTCCGTTTATCGGCGTGCTGAATCCGCTGGCGCCACCCATCAGCATGAACTTCGCCGAGAACGGCGAAGTGTTTGCCACATGCACCTACGGGGCCGCCTACGAAGGGCCTCCGGGCTGCCTGCACGGTGGTTTTATCGCTGCCGGTTTCGACGAGGTACTCGGTTTCGCTCAGGCGCAATCTGGCAGTGCGGGGATGACCGGTCGGCTCACGATTTCCTATCGCTCGCCCACGCCTCTGTTCCGTGAGGTGCGCTTCATCGGTCGCCTCGATCGAGTCGAGGGACGCAAGATCTACGCGAGCGCCGAACTGCGAGCCGGCGACACGCTGTGTGCCGAAGCCGAAGGTTTGTTCATCTCAATGAAGCCAGCGGTGTTCGAACGGCTCATGCAGATTCGTTTGGGAAACTCGGCTACAGCGCCTGAGTGAGTGCGCTCAGAATGCGCGGAGCAATTCGCGCGCCAGACACGGGGCCGAGCTTGGCCACCAGAACGATCTCTTCAACGGTGGTTGGGCGAGCCTTGGCCACGGCGCGAAGTGATTCGTCGGAGCAAATAGAGGTTGGCGATACCTGCGCTGCCTTCGCTGCCGTAGTGCGCCACGCCACAAGCGCGGCGTACACCGGATCGACAATGGCACGCGGCAGGCGCGGAATCGGCGATGGCACCACGACCGCATCGGTGTCGGAGGCTATGTCGGCAATGAGCGCCGAAGGTTGGCTGGCTCGTCCGTTGCGCAGTGCTGCCCATGAGATGACGAGTTGCTCGCGGGCTCGGGTGCACGCCACATAGAGCAACCGTGCTTCTTCGTCGCGCTGGGCCTTGGTTGTGGCCGACGAGTGCGGCACGAGACCATGCTCGGCGCCGATGATGACCACGGTTTGCCACTCGCGACCCTTGGCTCCGTGAAACGTGAGCAGGTCAACGGCGTCGTCGGGTTCGGCGTTGTCGAGATTGTCGAACGGTGAATGCAGTTCGACCCATGCGCGAAACGAAAGGCCGGTTCCCTGCGCAATGAATCGGTCGGCTGCTTCGGCTACGCGAGCGCGGGTGGGATTCGCCGCAGGGTCGGCTGCCACGATCTCAACCCACGCGCCGAGTTCGGTGTGGGTGCGACAGCCATAGGCCTCGGCGATAGCGGCCCCAAATGCCCGTTTGGCGCCGCTGCGCCCTTGCAGGTTGGCTGGCACCCCAGCGCGCGCGAGAGCGGCGTGTACGGCCGTGAGTTGGGCAACTGTGCGAGCCAACACGGCGCAACTGCGCCACAGTTGCTGCGGACCCACCATTTCGCGCAGGAGGCGGGCAACCGCCACGTTCTCGTTGATGTCGTCGGTAGCGCTGACCACTCGTACTGCTGCGCCATCCATCGGTACCGCGATTGAGTCGTCGCTTTGTTCGGATCGTTGAAGAACGCCACGTGCCGCGTCGATTATCTGTGGCGTGCAGCGGTAGTTGCGGGTGAGTCGGGTGATGGTGATGCCCGGATACAACCGGGCCACGTTGTCCATGATGGTTGGGTCGGCGCCGTTGAATCCGAAAATCGCTTGCCGTGGATCGCCAACGAGGCAGAGGTCTGGTCGGCCATCGCGTATCGCTTCGAGGAACGCGTACTGCAATGGGTTGAGGTCTTGCGCTTCGTCGACGAATAGATGTCGAAAGCGCCAGCGAATGCCCGATGCCCACTGCCGGTCGTTGGTGAGCGCATGTAGGCATCGCTCGAGAAGGTCATCGAAGTCGACGACGCCGCGGCGGGTCTTGAGCGCTTCGTACGCGGCGGCCACGTTGGCAAGCTCGGTGGCGCTGAGGCTGGTGCGTCGCCCGGCACGCCGTGCGACTGCGGCCGAGTCGGCGAACGAAACGCGACGAGCACGGGTCCAGTCGAGATCGTTCAGCACGGCCGCAGCATCGGCCTTTGAGCCAGCCGCGCGAAGTGCTTCGTTGATCAGACGGAACCGGTCGGTGGCTACCGAAGGTGGCCGTTGGCCGATGTCGATGGCACGTTGGCGAAGCAGGCGAAGGGCCACGGCGTGGAACGTGCCGGCCTCGACGCGCTCGCGTAATCCGCAACGGCGAAGGCGTCGGTGTAGTTCGCTGGCGGCCTGGTTGGTGAAGGTCAGCGCGAGTACATGTTGCGCGTCGACATCGGGGTCGCTGGCGATTCGATAGGCGATGCGGCGGGTCAGCACGGTGGTCTTGCCCGACCCGGCGGCAGCGATGATCGCAAGGGGCGACGCTGCCACTGTGACGGCTACGCGTTGATCCGTGTCAAGGCCGAGCAGCAGTTCCTCCACGTTCATCCGGCCACGTTACGTCGCTGGGCAGGCATTGCGCTTCACGTATAGTTGCGCTCATGGCGTATCCGAAGAAGCATCTCAACCCGAATGAAACGGTGGTCCTCGACCTGCAGCCGCATTGGTGGTTCTTTGCGGGGTCAGCATCGACACTGGCGTTGTGCGTTATTGCCGGCTTAGTGCTGCCGGCTCAACTCGATTCCGGCACGGTTCGCACGTTGTTGACGGTCGTCATCACCGCCGCCATCGTGCTCTCGGCAGCGTGGTTGTTGCAGCGCTTCGTGAAGTGGCGCACCACCAACTTCGTAATCACCAGCGATCGCGTCATTTTTCGCGAGGGCGTGATTGCCAAGCGCGGCATCGAGATCCCACTCGGCCGCGTGAATAACATCAACTTCAATCAGACGATCTTCGAGCGCATCATCGGCGCAGGCGATCTACTCATTGAGTCGGGCGGCGAAGACGGTCAGCAGCGCTTCACCGACATCAGCCGTCCGCAAGCAGTTCAGAATTTGCTGCATTCTCAGGTTGAGGCCAAAGCGGCTCGAACGATGGGATTCACCCCGCCGTCGCCAATGCCCTTCGACATCGCTGGCCAGTTAGAAAAGCTCGAGGGTCTGCTCGATCGCGGTGCACTCTCGCAAGACGAGTTCGATGCGCAAAAGGCGCGTCTACTGCGCGACTGATTCGTATCCGATGAATGCGCCGTGTTCGTCGCGCATCATTGTCTGAGTCGCAATCACGGCGGCTCGATCGATCGGCCCGTACACATGTGGAAATTGTGGAGCGAGCGCCTGACCCGAATCGCTGATGTGCGCGGGGGTCTCCCATACACACCGACTCGTGAGTCGCTCGGTGTCGACATGGGCAACGATAAATGCTCCGGGCAGCGCCGAATAGAAGGCGTTCGCGACCAACAGCATGACGCGTGGTTCGTCGGTGCAGTGGATGAATCCTTCGCTTTCGAGCGATGCGTTGGTGACTGGTTCGCCATCGGCGAGAGCCAACCACGCAGCGACTGGCATGAGATGAAGCACTACGGCCATGTGTTGTTTCCTTATGTTCGGTCGATGGTGGCACCGTCCACGGCGCGAACCACCCAACCGGTGGTTGTGGTCCCTGGCGCAGTGAGGGCAACAATGCAGCCGCCGAACCCGCCCCCAGTCATTCGCGCGCCGTATACGCCAGGCGTGGCGCACATTTGCCGCACGGCTTCGTTGATGGCCGGGGTGCTGGTTTCGTAGTCGTCGCGCAGGCTGTGGTGGCTTTCGAGCATGAGTCGCCCTGCCGTCGCGAGGTCGTTAGTGCGCAGTGCGACGGCGAAGTCGCGCACGCGTTGGTTCTCGCTGACGACATGGCGGGCGCGGCGCTGAATAAGCGGATCGTCGATGGTGCGCACGTCGGCGAGAGTTGCGAGCCGCAGTGGGCCGATGAGTCGTTCGGCGCGCTCGCACTCGGCCACACGTTGCGCGTACTCGCTGCCGGCCAACGTGCGGTGCGCCACAAACTGCACGATGACATCGGCATTGTGCGGCACCGGCACGGCCTCGATTTCGAGGGTGTGGCAATCGATGAGCAACGCGTGATCGGCGACCCCGGCTGCAATGCAGAGTTGGTCCATGATCCCGCACGGCACACCGCTGGCGCGGTGCTCGGCGCGCCGAGCCAACTGGGCGAGGTCGGCAGCGGTGCCATCGAACCCAAGCGCGAGAGCCGCAGCGACTTCGAGCGCGGCACTGCTGGACAATCCAGCGCCTACCGGAATGGTGGTGGTGACGTGGCCGACGATCGGTATCGCAGTCACCCCAATTTCGGCTGCCACCCCGGCAACATAACGGCCCCAACGTGGCTCAGCAGCGGCCGGGTTCTCAACGGGCAGCGTGATGCTGACGGGGTCTGGTTCGTCGGCCGAGGTGAGCGTGATAGTGCTTTCGCCGTGCGAGCCTTCGATAACGGTCCAGCGATCGATGGTCATCGGCAGCACCAGGCCGCCGGTGTAGTCGGTGTGGTCGCCGATGAGGTTCACGCGGCCCGGGGCGCGAGCAACGAAGTGGTTGGTCATGCCAACTTGAGGGCGATGCTCAGACGCTCGAGGGCATCGAGATCGAACGGTGCGCGCAGCGCGATGTTCACCTGATTCGCGCCAGCTTCGATGTACTGACCAATGCGGTCGAGCACCTGCTCGTCGCTGCCGGTGAGGCAACCGTTGCGCACGGCATTGGCGAGGTGACCGAACTGTGCTTTCAGACTTTCTTCGGTCCATGCCAGACCCACGTTGATGGCGCAGCTGATTTCATCGGGGTTGCGGCCAACCGTTGCGCAATGCTCGTGCAGCACGTCCCGCTTGCGAGCGAATTCTTCAGGCGACACGAACGGCACGTTCCAGCCGTCGGCGTATTTTGCAGTGATCTTGAGCGTGCGCTTCTCGCCGCCGCCGCCCACCCAGATGGGCATCTTGGCTTGCACGGGCCGAGGCTCGTTACGTGCATCGGTGGTAGAGAAGTACTTGCCTTCAAAGTTCGACGCCTCGGTGTGCAGCATGCCGCGCAACACTTGGATGCCTTCTTCGAGTTGGTCCATGCGCACTTTCACTTCGGGGAACTCGATGCCGTATGCGTTGTATTCGACCTGAGCCCAACCGGCACCGATGCCCATGTCGGCGCGACCGTTGCTGAGGTGGTCGATGGTGGTGATTGCTTTGGCCAGAATCGCGGGGTGGCGATAGCCGATGGAGTACACCAGCGAACCGATGCGCACCCGCGAGGTCTCGCACGCCAACGCTGCATGCATCGCAACTGATTCAAGACACTCGGCATCGTCGGGCTTGCCGGTGGCGCCATAGAAGTGATCCCAGATCGAGATCCACCCGTATCCGAGCGATTCAATGCGCCGCCACGAAGCGCGCAGATCGTCGCTGGTGATGTTTTGTAGGCCTGTGTGCACCCCGAAAATCGTCATGTTGCAACCGTAGTCGGTCGTCCGTGTTGACCGATGAGCCGCTCGCACACGAGACTCGCCAGATGCCAAAAGTCGTTGTCAACAACATCGCTTCTACCAACGAGCCTGTCGAACTCGAATACGAGATCATCGGGTCGTCAAAAGATCCGGCGATGTTGCTCATCATGGGCTTCGGCGCACAACTCACGCTGTGGCCCGATGGCTTTTGCGAGATGCTTGCCAACCGTGGCTATTGCGTGATTCGTTTCGACAATCGTGACTGTGGCCTCAGCACCAAACTCGACGGTGTCGAGATCGACATGGCCGGTGTGATGATGGCAGCGCTCGGCGGCCAGCCCGATCTGTTGCCACCAGTGCCGTACACGTTGTCCGACATGGCGGCCGATGCGGTTGGTCTGCTGAGCGCACTCGGATTCTCCGGGGCGCACATCGTTGGTGCATCGATGGGTGGCATGATCGCGCAGACCGTGGCTATCGAATATCCGCAGCACACGCACTCGCTCACCTCGATCATGTCGAACACGGGCGAGTCCGATGTCGGCATGCCGCTGCCCGAGGCAGGCGCAGTGCTGCTGGCCGAACCGCCCAGCGACCGTCAAGGATACATTGATGCATCGGTGGCCTCAATGATCTGGCAGTCGAAGCGTTATGCAGACGCCCACGAAGTTCGTGCTCAGGCCGCGCGTTCGTACGATCGCAGTTTCTATCCCGAAGGCAGCACCCGACACTTAGGGGCAATCGCCGCCAGCGGATCACGCGCCGAGTTGCTGCCGCAACTCACAATGCCCACGTTGGTGGTGCACGGCCGCGACGACACGTTGCTGCCTCCCGAAGGTGGTGTGCGCACCGCAGAGCTGATCCCCGGCGCCAACCTGTTCTTGGTGGCCGACATGGGCCACGATTTCCCTACACCGTTGTGGCCGGTGATCGCCGATGCGATTGTCGCCAACGCCAATCGCTAACTATTCCCTTCTTCTTCTCGTCCATTTCACAGGAGTCATCAACATGTCAGGTCCATTGAGCGGCTATCGCATCATCGAAATCGCGGGTATTGGCCCAGGTCCATTCGCGGCGATGATGCTCAGCGATATGGGTGCAGAAGTCATCCGCGTCGAGCGCGCCCAGGCTGTGCGTCCGGAGGCTGGGCCAAACCGCGATGTCATGCAACGCAACCGCCGCAACATCGCCATCGACCTCAAGAACCCCGAAGGTGTCGAGACGCTCATGCGTCTCATCGAGAGCGCCGATGCGCTCATCGAAGGCTTCCGCCCAGGCGTCATGGAGCGCCTTGGTATCGGCCCCGATGCCTGCCTCGCCCGCAACCCCAAGCTGGTGTTTGGTCGCATGACCGGTTGGGGTCAAGAAGGTCCGTACGCCTTGGCTGCTGGCCACGACATCAACTACATCTCGCTTGCCGGTGCATTGGCGCATTTCAGTCGCGCAGGCGAAGCGCCAGTGCCTCCCCTGAACATGGTTGGCGACTTTGGAGGCGGCGGCATGTTCCTCGCGTACGGCGTGGTGTGCGCGTTGCTCGAGGCGCAGCGCAGCGGTGCTGGCCAAGTTGTCGACACCGCAATGGTCGACGGTGCCGCAGTGCTGATGAGCATGTTCTGGGGCTTTAAGAACATGGGTGCATTCAACGAAAACGCGCCGGGTACCAACTTGCTCGACACGGGCGCCCATTTCTACGACGTCTACAAGTGCAGCGACGACAAGTACATCTCGATCGGCTCAATCGAGACGCAGTTCTACGCCGAACTGTTGGCCATCACCGGCTTGTCCGACGATCCCGAATTCGCGCAGCAGCACAACACCGCGAACTGGCCGCATCTCAAGGGCCGCTTGACTGAGTTGTTCGCCACCAAGTCACGCGACGAATGGTGCGCGCTGATGGAGCACACCGACGTGTGTTTCGCTCCGGTGCTCACGATGAGCGAAGCTGCGGAACATCCTCACAACGTCGAGCGTGGCACCTTCATCAAGTACGACGGCGTCATGCAGGCGGCACCGGCCCCTCGTTTCAGTCGCACCAAAGCCGAGGTGTCAATGCCGCCAGCGCGCGCTGGTGAGCACACCCGTGAGGTGCTCAGCGATTGGGGCATCGGCTCCACCGACATCGACACATTGTTTGCGTCGGGTGCGATTAAGTAATGGGAACTCTCGTCTGCTTTCATGCACACCCCGACGACGAAACCATTTCCACCGGCGGCAGCATTGCCCGAGCCGTGGCCGAGGGTCATCGGGTGGTGCTCGTGGTGGCTACCAACGGCGACTTCGGTGAGGTGCCCGACGATCTTGCTCCGGGCGAGACACTGGTGCATCGCCGTCAGAGCGAAGCAGCCAAGTCGGCCGAGGCACTTGGTGTGCACCGCCTTGAGTGGCTGGGTTACAAGGACAGCGGCATGACCGGGTGGGAGCAGAACACCGACCCTGAGTCATTTCTGCTCGCCGATCTAGAAGAAGCTTCCGAGCGGTTGGCCATCATTCTGCGCGAAGAGTCAGCCGACGTGATGACCACCTACGACTGGCACGGAAACTACGGCCACCCCGATCACATCAAGGTGCATCAGGTTGGTCATCGTGCCGCCGAACTCGCCGGCACACCTGCCGTGTTCGAAGCAACGATGAACCGCGATCACATCGTGCGCGTGATGAGCATGGCCAGTGAGATGGGCGTCGCCAACGGCGACGACAACGACGACGATTTCGATCCCTCTGGTCCCGCCGACGACGGCAATCCGTTTGGCATGTCCGAGCTTGAGCTCACTCACGCTGTAGACGTCACGGCGTTCATTGCTCAAAAGCGGGCGAGCATGCGTTGCCACGCCAGCCAGATCACCGACACCAGCTTCTTTTTGCAGTTGCCCGACGAGGCCTTCGCGGTTGCGTTCGGCACTGAGTGGTACATCCGCAAGGGCGCCCCAGCGGGTGTGCGTCCAGGCTGGTTGTTCGAGTAGCCGATGCCTCGTCTCTATCTCGTACGACACGGCCGCGCCGCAGCCGGCTGGAACATAGACCCCGATCCGGGTCTCGACGATCTCGGCGTGCAGCAAGCCAACGCGATGGCCGATGTGTTGGCTCCGCTGGGGCCCCTTGCGTTGGTGTCGAGCCCGCTGCTGCGGTGTCAGCAAACCGCTGGCGCGCTTGCCCAGCGGTGGTCAACAACAGCTGTCATTGAACCCGCAGTTGCCGAAATTCCGTCGCCTCACGGTGTTCCCATGACCGAGCGCGTCGAGTGGCTTCGCATCACGATGAGCGGCACCTGGAGTGTGCTTGAGCCGCGCTACACAGCCTTTCGCGATGGCGTAGTTGCGTGCCTGGCGGCGATGACAACCGACACCGTTGTATCGAGTCATTTCATAGCGATCAATGCCGCCATCGGTGCGGCGAGTCACGACGATCGCGTGGTCATCCGCAGCCTCGACAACTGTTCGATCACCATCGTCGATGTCGTCGATGGCCAACTGCACTTGGTCGAGGGTGGCCACGAAGCCGACACACTGATTCGCTAAGTGCGGTGGTGGCGCGAGTTTGGTCGCTCGAACGGGCAAACTCTGCACATGAGAAATCGTCATCGCCCAGTGTTTCTGGCTGCATGCATATCGACATCGATGATGTTGGCAGCGTGCGGAAGTTCTTCAAGCAATTCGCCCGACTCGTCGCTTGGCGAATCCACAACCGACGTGTCCGCAGTGGTCGATGAATCAAGCACGACCTCGGTGGTTGAGACAACCACCACTGTTGTTGACGCCACCAGCACAACCCCTGCCGTGGCCACCACGGTGCCCGTCGGAGCTTCGATCACGCTGCGACCCGATGGAGTCGGCGATGCATTGTTCGGGGCTGAACCCGAAGGCGTGATTGCATACCTTCGCGGTCTTCTCGGGCCGCCAAGCACAGACTCTGGTTGGGTGTCAGCGGTGCAACGCACCTGTCCAGGCACCGAGGTCCGCAATGTCACCTGGGGCGATCTGGCGCTGTTGTTCGGCGACCAGAGCAACGTTTCTACGTTGCGTCGTCACTTCTTCGCGTGGTCGTATGGTCCTCCCGCTGGCGAGGTCATCGCACCGTTTGGGTTGGTCACCGAGGCGCCAGCGCTCATCGGCATTGGCTTCACTGTGTCGCAATTGCGCGCTGCATATCCTTCCGCAGTGATCTTTGCCGGTGACGAACTCGTCGGCCCATGGGCCAAGATCTCTGAAGGTCTCGTCGCCTATCTCACTAACACCGGCCCGGCTGGTGTGGTCACTAGTTTCGTGGGCGGCACCGGCTGCGGTGAGTAACGTCACCGACACAGCCTCGCAGTTGACATAGTGACTAGGCTGAACACACTGTTCGCCTCGGAGGTACTGCCATGAAACGAATGCTGCCTGTTGCTGAATTGGCACGTGACTCACGCTTCCAGCGGGTGTCGATCGAAACCACTATTTTCGATCCGCGCAATCTCAGCCCATCGGCTCAGATCAACCCAATCGCCCCCACCTACGTGAACGCCAGCGACAATGCTCGTGGCCTGATGCACGGCATCTTTGTCGGCGAGATTCAGGCGCTCGAGGGCGCCGGCCGCACATGCTTCGATTTCGAGACCGGTACCGGTCGCGAGCAGGCGCCGTTTGCCATGAAACTCGACATGGCTCGCCAGTGTTGGGACGAAGCCCGTCACGTCGAGATCAGCTGCAAGCTCAGCGAGCACATGGGCAGCGAGATTGGCGAGTTCGGCGAGGGCACTGTGCTCTACGAAGCCGCATGTAACGCCGACCCGGTGCTACGCCTTACCGGCGTGAACCGTGCGCTCGAAGGTTTGGCTATCGACGTGTTCACCACGATGAAAAACTTCGGCACCACGCTCGACGATCCCGTGATGCAGTTCTGTGAAGACTGGATGCTCGCCGACGAGGTGACCCACGTGAAGATGGGTAGCGATTGGCTGCGCAAGCTCACCGCCGATGATCCACAGCGACTGAAGGACGCCCTTGAGTTTCAGCGCGCCGTCGACAAACTGTTCAGCTTCGGTGGTTTCCGTGGCGAGAGCGACGAGCACCCAGTGCACCTCGCCCGCAACTTCCGTCGTCTCGCAGGTTTCGACGATGCCGAAATCGCCGACCTTGTTGAGATCGCGGCGCAGGCCTACACAGAGGCACACGAGCAACAACAACTTCGAGCCACCGCATCGGCCGCCAGTGCCGCTGCGAACTGATCGTTTTAACGGGCGGCGATTGTTCTGACTGGCTTACTGCTGCGCGACCTCCACGCAAACTGGACATGGTTCGTCATCTTTGGAAATGGGTTAGCGGGCATCTGGTCGCTGGCCGCTCACAAGTACACGGCGCTGCGCACGCGCGCACTGTGGTGGTTCATCGGCATTGTCGAAGTGTCTATCTTTATCCAGGTGGCGATGGGCGTCGCTTTGGTGAACAAGTACAAATACAACTTCCAGAAGTTTCACGCGTTCTACGGGTTTGTGGCCATCATCGTGGTGGCCATCATCTACAGCTACCGCCCGCTACTCAAGGGCAAGACCTACCTGCTGTACGGCGGTGGGGGACTGTTCTTGATGGGCCTAGGTATTAGGGCCATGCTTGTTGGCTAGGCGCTTGCGAGGCCAGCCTCGAGTGTTTCCAGTGCTGTGCCCAACTGAGCCGGCAATGCAGCGCCGAACTGGGCAAAGTGGCCGCGGATCTGCGGGATCGCTGCAGTCCAGCCCTGCGAGTCGAGCGACAACAGTTGGTTGAGATCGTCTGGGGCGATGTCGAGACCGTTGAGGTCGAGGCCGCCGGCGGTGGGCAGGTAGCCAATTGGGGTCTGCACAGCATCGACTGAACCGTCGATGCGCTCGAACACCCACTTGAGTACACGGCTGTTCTCGCCATAGCCAGGCCACAGGAAGCGGCCGTCCTCGTCGCGACGGAACCAGTTGACAAAGAAAATCTTTGGCAAGTTCGATGCATCGGTGCTGGCGCCAACCTTGAGCCAATGGCTGAAATAGTCGCCCATGTTGTACCCGCAGAACGGCAGCATGGCCATTGGGTCGAAACGAAGCTGTCCAACGGCGCCAGCGGCGGCTGCAGTGGTCTCTGAGGCCATGATCGAGCCAAGGAACACGCCGTGTTCCCAGTCGAATGCCTGAGCAACCAATGGCACCGTGGTGCGACGGCGGCCGCCGAACAAGATTGCCGAGATCGGCACTCCGGCTGGATCTTCCCACTCAGGGGCGATCGAGGGGCACTGCGCCGCAGGTGCGGTGAAACGAGCATTGGGATGCGCAGCTGGCGTGGTGGTCTCGGGGGTCCATGTTTGGCCGCGCCAATCGGTGGCGCGTGCTGGCGACGTATCGCTCATGCCTTCCCACCACACATCACCCTCGCTGGTGAGTGCCGTGTTGGTGAAGATGCTGTTGCCCCAGAGGGTCTCCATTGCGTTGGCGTTGGTGTCGTAGCCGGTGCCCGGTGCCACGCCAAAGAAGCCGGCTTCGGGGTTGATGGCGTAGATACGTCCGTCGGCGCCGTACTTCATCCAGCAGATGTCGTCGCCGATTGTCTCGGCCTTCCAACCTGGAATGGTTGGAACGAGCATGGCGAGGTTTGTCTTGCCGCACGCCGAGGGAAACGCAGCGGCAATGTACTTGGCTTCGCCGGCTGGATTGGTGAGCTTGAGAATGAGCATGTGCTCGGCGAGCCAACCGGCATCGCGAGCCATCACCGATGCAATGCGCAGCGCGAAGCACTTCTTGCCGAGCAGCGCGTTGCCGCCGTAGCCCGAACCGAACGACCAGATGTCGCGTGTCTCGGGGAAGTGAACAATGTACTTGTTGTCAGGGTTGCACGGCCACGACGAATCGATGTCGCCGGGTGCGAGTGGGGCACCAACCGAATGCACGCATGGCACCCAATCGCTGTTGCCGAGCGCGTCGAGCGCGCCCTGGCCCATACGGGTCATGATGCGCATGTTCGCAGCCACGTAGGGGGAGTCGCTGAGCTGCACGCCAATGTGTGCAATGGGCGAGCCGAGCGGACCCATGCTGAATGGCACCACATACATGGTGCGGCCCTTCATCGCGCCGGTGAACAACGTGGTCATCTCGCTGCGCATTTCGGCAGGATCGCGCCAGTTGTTGTTGGGGCCGGCGTCGGCTGGATTGGCCGAGCAGATGAACGTGCGGTCTTCTACTCGGGCGACATCGCCCGGATCGCTGTGCGCCCAATAACTGTTGGGACGCTTGGCCTCGTCGAGCCGGGTGAACGTGCCACCGTCGACCAGTGTCTGGCAGAGGCGCTCGTATTCATCGGCACTGCCGTCGCACCAGTAGACGCTGTCGGGCTGAAGGATTTCTGCCCATTCGTTGACCCACTGATGAAGATGCGTGTTGTTACTCGTACCGCTCATTGAAGAAGTCTCCTTGGTGGCGCGTACTCGCGCCAAAAGTAAACGGGAGAAAAAATGTAAAGCCCCGATCAGTGGTGATCGGGGGTACCCATATCGATTTCGCTGCCGAGGCTCAGCGCCGTTGCGCGGCCATCGGAGTCGAGCGAAAACACCACGCGCTGCCCCTGACGAAGCATGCGAAAGATCGACCCCTGCAGCGCGTTCGCTGCGAGGTCGTAGTTATTCAGGTCGGTGTCGCAGATGACGACGCCGTCACCGCTGCCGGGATCGTAGGCCTTGATGACGCCCTGCATGACGGTGGCGCCTCAGCCGGCCTTGACGACTTTGCCTGATTTGATGCAACCGGTGCACACGTTCATACGTGTGGGGGTTTTACCGACGAGGGCGCGAACCCGCTGAATGTTTGGATTCCAGCGGCGCTTGGTGCGACGGTGGGAGTGCGACACGGACATGCCCCATGAAGGGCCCTTGCCACATAATTCACATACTGCTGCCATGAGGGTTTCTCTTTCCCAGAAGGGTCTAACGAGTCGTCAAAGGCTATCAGCGCGTTGCGAATCTCCAACAAGCGATCGAAGCGATGGGCGACAGGTTCTGTACTATGCGGTACGTGCCCACCCTAGAACGGCTCTCGGCGGATGCCTTGCGCAACACCGTGATTACATTCCGCGACACGCTGAAAGCTCATTCAGCCAGTATCAACCGGCTCAATGTGTATCCCGTGCCCGACGGCGACACGGGCACAAACATGGCCCGCACCCTCGATGCCGTAGTCGCCGAGCTCGAAAACAGTGCTCCGGAACTCGAGCCAACCTGTACCGCGATCAGCCACGGATCATTGATGGGGGCCCGCGGGAACAGCGGTGTCATCCTCAGCCAGATCTTGCGCGGCATTGCTAACACCATGAAAGAGGCCAGCGACGGCACCGCCTCAAAAGTGGCCGAAGCGCTCAAGAACGCGTCGCTCGCTGCATACCAGGCGGTGCTCAAGCCCATCGAAGGAACAATTCTCACGGTGGTTCGTGAGTCGGCCGATGCGGCGCAGGCCTCAGCCGCCGACGGCGCCTCGCTTGCGGTGATGCTGCGGGCGGCTCGAGATGCGGGTCGTTCGGCGCTCGACCGCACTCCCGACATGCTGCCCGTGCTGAAAGAAGCCGGGGTCGTCGATGCAGGCGGGGCGGGCTTCATGTTGTTGCTCGACGCAGCGTTGTTCGTGGTCGATGGCGAGCCGTTGCCCGTCCCAGCCGAGGTCGGCGACTCGTCGTTCGATCTGTTCGCACTAGTGGCGCATCGTGGCGAAGGCGATGTCAGTGAGTTGCGCTACGAGGTCATGTATTTCATCGATCTACCCGACGAAAACATCGAGCCGTTTAAACAGGCATGGGGTCGTATCGGCGACTCAATCGTGGTGGTGGGTGGCGACGGTCTGTGGAACTGCCATGTGCATACAAACGACATCGGTGCCGCCATCGAGGCAGCCATCGATAACGGAGGACGCCCTCATCAGATTCGGGTCACCGATCTCTTCGAAGAGGTTGCCGAAGAGCACGCTCATCGTGAGGCCGCGCTCAAGGGCGGGTCAGCGGCGAAAATGGTTCCCCGCGGCGCCAGCGCGGCCGGCATGCCGCCGGTTACTTGTGCAGTTGTGGCTGTGTGCAGCGGCGACGGGCTCTCCGAACTCTTCGACCAACTTCACGTGCAAGGTGTTGTCACGGGCGGCCAAACGCTCAACCCGTCCACCGCCGAATTACTCGCAGCCGTCGAGGCGGTGAACGCCGATCAAGTCATCGTGCTGCCAAACAACAAGAACATCATTCCGGTGGCCGAGCAGCTCAACGCGCTCACCACCAAGACCGTTGTTGTAGTGCCTACGTGCAGCATGCCCGAGGCTCTCGCCGCGCTGGTTGTGTACGACCCCGAAGAATCAGCCGAACACAACGGCGCCGAGATGACCGAAGCAGCAGCGTCGGTGGCAACTGGCGAAGTCACCCAAGCGGTGCGCGACACAAACAGCGACGCTGGTCAGATCACCGTTGGCGACTGGATCGGCATCGTTCGTGGCGACGGCATCGTGTGTGTCGCCGGTTCGCTGATCTCGGCTTCCACGGCGTTGCTCGAGAACCTCATCACGCCAGGTCGCGAAATCGTCACCATTATTGAAGGCGCTCAGTCCACCCCCTCGGCCACGGCGGCATTGCGGGCTTGGCTCGCCGACGAGCACGCTGGATTACAGGTCGAGGTTCACCGCGGTGGGCAGCCCCTGTATCCGTACCTGTTCGGGGTTGAGTGACTACCGAGCCCATCACGCTTCGCGAGCTGCGAGACATCCCGGTCGAACGACTCAAAGGCGTCGGTGAAAAGAAGCAGGCTGCGCTTGGCGAAATGGGCATCACGTCGGTTCTCGACCTGATCACCAACTACCCGCGACGCTGGGTCGACCGAACGAACGAAGCTCGGGTCAGCGATCTCGAGGCCGGGCGAGAGGCGCTGGTGCTCGTAACGGTGCGCTCGGTGACCAAGCGCACGATGCGTAATCGGCGCACGATGGTCGAGGTGCAAGTGGGCGACGGGTCGGGTCGCATGCACGTGGTGTTCTTCAACCAACCGTGGCGCGAACGTCAGCTTCGCGAGGGCTTGCAGATCGTGTTGTTCGGCAAGGCCGAGGTGTACCGCGGTGGCCTGCAGATGACGAACCCCATTGTCGACCTCATCGGCGATCGCACGGGTCGCATCGTGGCGATTTATCCGCAGAGCGAAAAGGTGCAGCTGAGCACATGGGAAATTGCTGGCTGGGTCGAAAACGCGCTCGACCGGTGTGCAGCGCGCGGGTTCGGCGATCCGTTGCCCGCATCGATTCGCAACGAGTTCGGCCTCATCGACCGAACCGTTGCGATGCGTCAGATCCATCTCCCCGAGACCATCGGCGAGAAGGAACAAGCGCGTCGCCGACTCGCTTTCGACGAGCTGTTTCGCGTGCAAGCAGTGTTGGTGATGCGTAAGCGCGCTTTCGAGCGCGAGCAGCGCGGCATTCGCCACGAGACCGACAGCGAGTTGGTGCGGCGGTTCTACGCCCAGTTGCCGTATGAGCTCACCGGGGCCCAGCAGCGCGCGATTGGTGAGATCGAGGTCGACCTGCGCGGCCCGCATCCGATGCATCGGTTGCTTCAGGGCGACGTTGGTTCGGGCAAGACGGTGGTTGCTGTGTCGGCGATGTTGTGCGCGGTGCAGGGCGGCCATCAAGGCGCGCTCATGGCGCCAACCGAGGTGCTTGCCGAGCAACACGCAACGGGCGTTCGGCGACTGCTCGACAGCCTCCGTGTGCCCGATCCCGACAACCTGTTTGGTGAGCGCGCCCTCAACGTCCAGTTGCTCACCAACCGAATCAGCGGCCAAGAGCGCCGAGACGTAATGGCCGGTCTCGCCGACGGCACGGTCGACATCATCATTGGCACCCACGCTCTGATCCAAGACGCGGTGGCGTTTCACAGCCTTGGAGTTGTGGTTGTCGACGAGCAGCATCGGTTCGGTGTCGAGCAGCGCGCAGCACTGCGAACCAAGGGTGCTGGTGATGTCGTTCCCGACGTGCTCGTGATGACGGCAACACCAATTCCGCGCACCGCAGCAATGACCGTGTACGGCGACCTCGATGTGAGCGTGCTCGACGAACTGCCGCCGGGGCGCACCCCAATCGTCACCCATTGGGCCAACGGCCAATTGATGGAGTTGGCGGCGTGGTCCGACGTGCGCGGGGCCGTCGGCGAAGGCCGTCAGGCGTATGTGGTGTGTCCACTCATTGACGAGAGCGAGAAGCTCGAGGTTGCTTCGGCGCAGGAGACATTTGAGCGCTTGATGCATCAAGACCTCAAGGGGTTGCGTATCGGTTTGTTGCACGGGCGAATGGCGTCGGCCGAAAAAGAACAGGTGATGAATGCCTTTCGCGCAGTAGAACTCGATGTGCTGGTGGCAACAACCGTGATCGAGGTTGGCGTCGATGTACCCAACGCCACGGTCATGGTCATTCTCGACGCAGACCGATTCGGCATTGCCCAACTTCACCAGCTCCGCGGCCGCGTTGGTCGCGGTCAGCATGCGTCGTTGTGTTGGCTAGTGACCGGCGAACTCGAAGACACCAACCCGCGTATTGAGGCGCTTGTCGCAACCACGAATGGTTTCGAGCTCGCCGAAGTAGACCTCGACCTGCGCGGCGAGGGCACGCTCATGAACACCATGCAAAAGGGTCGCAGCGATTTGAAGTTGGCCTCGTTGCGTCGCGATCGCGAGTTGGTTGGCTTGGCGCGCCAGGCTGCGTTCGCCATCATCGATGCAGACCCGTTGCTCGCTGCGCACCCGCTGGTGCTCGACGAGGTTCGTCTGCTGTTGAGCGCCGAAGACGAAGAGTTTTTGTTCAAGAGCTAGCGCTGGGTCGGCAGGCGTACGCCCCTTGGGTGATCTGGCTTCGGCCATTCGTTCCCTTAACAAACATTGGCTTGACCATTACTTGACAGGGTGCGATCGTCGTACCAACGAACCGGTCCCAGTGGGGGAATTCGGCTTTTTGGGGGATTGTTGTGTTGCCAAGTACCGCTCGCCGTCATGACGGGAGAAGCCTGCGTTTGCGCCTCGTTCACGCTGGAGCTGCTTCGCTGCTGGCGTTCGTGCCGCTCGTTATCGCTGGCCTGAGTGGGTCAGATGACGCCTCGGCGACCAACGCATCGAAGATCGATACTGACGGCGATCGCATCCCCAACCAGATGGACCCAGACATTGACGACGATGGTTTTGCTAACGGCTCCGACGACGACGTCGACGACGATGGCATCGCGAACTCAACCGACCTCGACATAGATGGCGACAGCTTGCTCAATGGGTCGAAAAAAGAAAAGGACACCGACAGCGATGGCGCGCTGAATGGCGCTGACTCCGACATGGACGGTGATGGCGCTTCGAACGGCGGCGACGATGACACCGATGGTGATGGCTTATCGAACGGCAGCGATGGAGATGTCGATGGTGATGGCGTCAAAAATGGCACGGACAACGACGTTGATAGCGACGGATTGTCGAACTCGGCAGACCCCGACATCGATGGTGATGGCGCTTCGAACGGCGGCGACGATGACACCGACGGTGATGGTCAGTCGAACTCGGCCACTAATGAAAAAGACATTGATGGCGACGGCATCCAGGACAAGCTTGACCGAGACGTCGACGGTGATGGCATGTCGAACTCAAGCGACTCCGATGTCGACGGCGACAGCTTTTCGAACGGTAGCGACGACGACATCGATGGCGACGGTTTGTTGAACAGTGCCATGGGCGAGAAGGACATCGATGGCGATGGTGCGCTCGACGGCAGCGACAGCGATGTCGATGGTGACGGAGTGCTCAACGGCAGCGACAGCGATGTCGATGGTGACAGCACTGCCAATGGCAGCGACAGCGATGTCGATGGTGATGGAGTGAAGAACCCGAACGCGTCGACCGCATCGACCACCCTGCTCCCGTAGGTCTCTCAAACTTTTCTCAAGTTCCCCTCAAGTTCGGCGTTGAGGCGCCGATCTATCTGGTGTGGGAATCATGTTTAGAGACGATCCAGCCAACACATACGAGTTCGATCTTGCATCGCTGACACAACGCCCTGCGTGGCATAGTCAGGCAGCGTGTCGGGGAATGAAGAACATCAACTTCTATCCGGTACGCGGCGAGAACGCAGCGCCAGCATTGGCCATTTGCGCCACCTGCACGGTGCAAGACGAGTGTCTGGCACAGGGCGTGAGCAACAACGAGCGTGGCGTGTGGGGTGGATCCACAGCGCGTCAGCGCCGACAGATTCGCACGACCACCGCTGTGATCCGACCACGTCTGGACGCCACGACCCTGTTGTGAGTCGTGACGCGTGAGTCGTTAGTCGTTAGTCGAGCGACTCTGGCAGCACGAGATCCCAGCGATCGAGACAGTCCTGACATCGGTAAGACACGAAATCTCCGGGGTACCAAAGTCCGTCCTCGGGTGATTGGGTGAGCAAAAAGGCCCGACCGCCGCAGTCGACGCACACGATCTCGGGCTCGGGAGACAAGTCAGATTCAGCCATCGCCCGTAGTCTTGCGGGAATGCGAGTGATTTCGGGTGAATTGGGTGGACGCAAATTGGTGACTCCTCAGGGACTCTCCACCCGACCCACCACCGACAAAGTGCGCCAGGCGGTGTTCAACTCGCTCGGCAGCATGGGCGTTCTCGACGGTGCAACCGTTGCCGATCTCTATGCAGGTTGCGGAGCGTTGGGTATCGAGGCTCTTTCGCGTGGCGCAGAGTCGTGCACGTTTGTTGAGCGCGACCGATCAGCGTTGCTGGCCTTAAAGGCCAACCTCAAAGATCTCGGCCTTGAGTCTCGGTCGCACGTGGCGGCCACCGATGTCATGGCCTATGCGCCCGGCATCACCGGGGTCGACATCGCCTTCGTCGATCCGCCCTATAACTTCTCCAATTGGGCTGGGCTGCTGCAGTTTTTGCGAGCCGGACTTGTCGTTGCCGAGTCCGATCACGAGGTTGAACCCGAAGCCGGTTGGGTCACGTTGCGCGCCAAGAGATACGGACGCACCGTCATCACTACTCTCGAACGGTTACCGTAGGCAGCAATGAATTCATCCGTGACCAGCGTGTTGTACCCGGGCAGCTTCGATCCGCTGCATCTTGGCCATGTCGATGTTGTTGAGCAGGGTGTCGAGCTCTTCGGTCGGGTCACCGTTGTGGCGATGTATAACCCCTCGAAACCATCGGGCATCTTCACCATCGACCAGCGAGTCGCAATGATTCGGGCCAGCTTGGCGCACCTGCCCACGGTCAGTGTCGAGGCGTTCGATGGCCTAGCAATTCACGCTGCCGACCAGTTCAATGCCGACTTCATTCTTAAGGGTCTGCGGAACGCTGGCGATTTTGAAATCGAGCAGCAGATGGCTCAGACCAACCATTCAGTGTCGGGCGTACGCACGGTTTTTGTGCCGTGCCGGCCTGATCAGGTGTTTCTCAGCAGTCGCTTCGTGCGTGAGATCGCCCAGTACGGTGGCGATGTCTCGCACCTGGTGCCCGCCGCGGTTGCCTCAGAACTTGCCCGTATCTTTCCATCCGCGACACATCCGACACATCCGACACATCCGACAGGGTCCCCATCATGAACTACGACGACCAAGACGACGACCTGCTCGAGGACACCGACAACGAGACCGATGGCTATGCGCGCCTCGGTGTGGTCGGTGACGCCGAGTCCTTGGTGCGTCGTGCGGCCGATGTCATCCACAGCGCCCCAACGATGCCGCTGTCATCGTCGCCCCGAATCGACCGTGCCGAAGTTGTCGACATGCTCGAAAGCGCGCTCGAGCGACTGCCCGACGAACTGCGTCAGGCGCGCTGGATGCTCAAGGAGCGTCAAGAGTTCGTCGCCAAGACCCGTCGTGAAGCCGACGAGATGCTCGAGGCCGCGCGTGTCCAAGCCGAGCGCATGGTGCAGCGCACCGAGGTGGTTCGCGCCGCCGAGCAACGTGCCCGCCAGATCATTGAGGCCGCCGAAACCGATTCGCGCCGTTTGCGTCACGAAACCGAAGACTTCCTCGATCAGCGCCTTGGCAGCTTCGAGATCTTGCTCGACAAGTTGTCGAAGACCGTTCACTCGGGCCGTTCACGACTTTCGATCGGCGCCCACAAAGAGCAGCCTGCTGACGAAGACGACGAGGATCCCACTAAGGGGTTCTTCGATCAGGACCGCTGATCATGGCGCGTCCATTGTTAGTGAATGCGGCCGAATTGTTGCGCCGCCCGGGCACCGAACGAGTCATTTCGGTACCCATCGGCGCTGTCGACCTCGGTCTTTACGACTCTCGGTTTACCGCCGACGAGGTCATCGATGTGGAGTTACGGCTCGAAAGTCTGACCGACGGCATCGTGGTGGCAGGCACCATTTCGGTGCCGTGGCGCGGGCAATGCCGGCGTTGTCTGCGCGACCTCGCCGAGGTGGCCGTCAGCGAAGTCGACGAGCTGTATCAGACTCAGGTCACCAACACCGAGGCCTTTGAGATCGTCGACAATCAGCTCGATCTGTTGCCGATGGTCCGTGAATTCGCCCTGCTCGACGCCCCATTGGCCCCGCTGTGTCAGCCCGACTGCGCTGGGTTGTGCCCCATCTGCGGTATCGATTTCAACCACAAGCAGTGCAGCTGCGTGCCCGCTCCAGTGGAGTCCCAATGGGCAGTACTTGATCAACTCAAAGCGCAGCTTGACGGAAATTGATTCCGAGCCGCTAGCATCGCAGGGCTGATTGAAGTGAGTGGAGACCTGCGATGGCCGTTCCGAAGAAGAAAAAGTCGAAGATGAAGACCCACAGCCACCGTGCTGGTTCGTGGCGTCTCAAGGCTCCGTCACGTAGCACCTGCCCGCGCTGCGCCGCGGCCAAGTTGCCACACACGGTGTGTCACACCTGCGGTTGGTACAAGAACCGCGTCGTCATCGACGTCAGCTGACCCCGGTTTCAATGCTTCCCATCGCAGTCGACGCCATGGGCGGCGACAAGGCTCCCAGCGAAATCGTTGCGGGTGCCCGCCAGGCTGCTGAGCTTGGATTCAACGTTGTTCTCGTCGGTCCTGCCGATCTCGCAGACATCGGTGACCTGCCGCTGATCGTTGCCTCCGAAGTGATCGAGATGCACGATGACCCAGCTCATGGTGTCCGTCGCAAAAAAGATTCCACCCTTGTCCGCGCTGCCGAGGCCGTGCGTGATGGCCGTGCCAGCGCAATGGTCTCGGCTGGCAACACCGGAGCCACGATGGCATCGGCGCTGTTGCGCATGGGTCGCATCAAAGGCGTGAACCGCCCAGCGATCGCCACACCAATTCCCGTCCCCGGTTCGTTGCCCACCCTGTTACTTGACGCCGGCGCGAACTCTGAGGTGCAAGCCGATTGGCTCGTGCAGTTCGCTCAGATGGGATCGGTCTTTAGCCACCATCGTTTCGGTATCGAGAACCCCAAGGTTGGGTTGTTGTCCATCGGCGAGGAGCCAGGCAAGGGCGATACGTTGCGCAAAGAAGCGTTCGAGCTGTTGTCGGTTGCGCGTGGCATCAACTTCATCGGCAACGTCGAGGGTCGCGACATCATGACCGACACCGTCGACGTGGTTGTTACCGATGGCTTTACCGGCAACGTGGTGCTCAAAACGCTCGAAGGCGCTCTCAAGACCGTGGTCAAGGCGTTGTTCGCTGCGTTTGCCAGCGAAGAGTCATATAAGCCGCACTCCGATGCGTTGCTGCCAGCACTGTTGCCGCTGTACGCCTCGCTCGACCCCGAAACCTACGGCGGCGCCATCCTGTTGGGTGTCGATGGCGTGTGCATCATCTCGCACGGTTCCACCAGCGCTACGGCAATGGTGAACGCCATCACCGTTGCTCACGACATGGTAGCTGCGGGCATCGTCGAAGAGATTCGCAACGCGATAGCCGCCAACGCCTAGTCTGCTTGCACACGACCGCGAGGCGCATGAGCGCCTGCATGCTTGGGAGAGTCACACTGTGTCCGCCGAATCAACCGCCGCTCAAGGACCACTGAACCGTCTGGGAGTGTTCGCAATCGTGCGTGACAACCTCGCCGAGATTCTCGAGCGTGAGGCCTCGACCATCACCGAGGGTCAGTCGTTCGGCGACGACCTCGAGGCCGACTCACTGGCGCTCATTGAATTGGTCGAAGCACTCGAAGAAGAACTCGGCGAGCGCGGTATCGCGCTGCGCATCGAGGACGAAGATCTCGAAGACCTCAAGACCGTGCGCGACGCGGTCGACTACGTCTTCGCTCGCGTTCAGGAGAACTGACCCTGGCTGGCGTCTCTGACCGACTTGAGTCCGACCCAACGGCCGGTGATCTCGAGGCGCTCAGTGTTCGGCTCGGGCACACGTTCAACGACATCGGCCTGCTCAAGCGGGCGATGGCTCATCGCTCATGGTGCGCAGAGGTGTCGGGTGACGAAGCATCGAACGAGCGGCTTGAGTTTCTCGGCGATGCTGTGTTGGGTTGGGTGGTCGCTGACATCGTGTTCCGGCATTTCACCGACCTGTCCGAGGGCAAGCTCACCGATCTTCGTAAGAGCGTCGTCAACGCCACAGCGCTCGCAGCGATGGCCGGAGAACTCGACATAGGTAGCTGCCTGTTGTTAGGCAAGGGCGAGTCGTTCGCTGGCGGGCGGGCCAAGCCCTCGATTCTCAGCGATGCGCTTGAGGCCGTGCTTGGCGCCATCTATCTCGATGCGGGGTCCGCTGCCGCTTATGCGTTCGTCGAGCGCGTGCTTGGTGAACGCCTGCTGCTCGCGGTGAAGCAATTGCATCGCCTCGATTACAAGACCTTGCTGCAAGAGATCGTGGTTCGCGAGTTCGATGCTGCACCCGTTTACGTCATTCGTGAAGAGGGCCCCGATCACGCCAAGCACTTCTTTGCCACGGTATTGATCTCCGGACAGCAGTTTGGCGAGGGCACTGGAACCTCAAAAAAGCAGGCCGAGCAGGTCGCCGCGATGGTGGCATGCGACAGCCTGTCTGCGGACAACGACTAATGCCCGAGCTTCCCGAAGTAGAGACAGTTCGGCGCGGACTTGAGAAACGCTTTGTCGGACGGCTCATCGAGCATGTCGAGGTAGGCCGAGAGCGCACGGTGCGGCGCACGTCGCGCCTGGCCGTAATCGATGGCCTCACTGGCGTCACTGCGACGGCGGCTCAGCGGCGTGGCAAGTACCTCATCTGCCCGCTCGATAGCGGCGACTCGATGATGATTCATCTGCGTATGAGCGGCAGGGTGCTGATTGATCCGGTGTCATCTCCGCGCCCCTTGCACACCCATGTCGTGCTGCACCTTGCGGGCCCCGAGGCCGAAGAACTTCGCTTCGTGGACCCGCGCACGTTTGGTGAGGTCGTTGTGTACGACCCCGACAACGCCTCCGTCGAGATGCCCGAGCTTGGTCGCCTCGGTATTGACCCCATCACCGACGGCCTCAGCCGATCGCAACTCGCGGCCCTCGTTGGTGGTCGGTCACGCCAACTCAAGGCGTTGTTGCTCGATCAGAGCATCATCGCCGGCATCGGCAACATCTATGCCGACGAGACGCTGCACGCTGCCCGATTGCGTCATGACCGGCTGAGCAACTCGCTGCGGCCGGTCGAGGTCACCCGTTTGCATCAGGCCATCCACGACACACTGAATGCCGCCATCGCAGCGGGTGGGTCGACGCTCAAGGACACCCAGTACGTAGACATCGGCGGTCAGGGCGGCTGGTTTCAGGTTTCGCATCGCGTGTACGACCGCGAGGACCAGTCATGTCTCACCTGCGGCCGTGCGGTGATTCGCCGGGTGATTGCTGCCGGCAGATCGACATGTTTTTGCCCTCGCTGCCAGAAATAGGCATCGCTCGCTGCTCCCGGAGCATGTCACTGGGACCTCGAGCTGTCGTATCGACTAGCGTGCCGTCTTGCCGTGTTCCTTAAAGCATTGACCCTCAAAGGCTTCAAGTCGTTCGCCGATACCACCGTGATGCAGCTCGAGCCGGGCGTTACGGTTGTGGTCGGTCCGAACGGCTCGGGCAAATCCAACGTTGTCGACGCCATTGCCTGGGTTCTCGGGGCACAGGCGCCCAGCGCTGTGCGCAGCCAGAAGATGGACGATGTCATCTTTGCGGGTACTGCAAAGCGGCCAGCGCTTGGTCGCGCCGAGGTCATTCTCACGCTCGACAACTCCGCTGGGCTGTTGCCCATCGAGTTCACCGAAGTCACCATCAGCCGCACGCTGTTCCGCACGGGCGAAAGCGAGTACGCCATCAACGGCATCTCGTGCCGTTTGCTCGATGTGCAAGAACTACTCAGCGACGCTGGTGTTGGTCGCCAGCAGCATGTGATCGTGAGCCAGGGTCAGATCGACGCAGTGCTCAACGCCCGCCCCGAAGATCGCCGCGCAATCATCGAGGAAGCCGCTGGCGTCTTGAAGTACCGCAGGCGCAAAGAGAAGGCCGAGCGTCGTCTCGATGCCACCGAAGCCAGTCTGCTGCGCGTGCAAGACCTGTTGCGCGAGGTTCGCCGTCAGTTGCGCCCGCTTGAGCGTCAAGCCGAAGCAGCTCGCCGCCATGGTGGGCTCGTCGAAGAACTGCAAGCGCTTCGCGTGTTCTTGTCGGGCCGCGAGATCGCCTCGTTGCGCACACGACTCACTTCGCTTGCCGGCGACAAGATCTCCAGTGGCGGCGCCGAAAAGCAGCTGCGCGCCGAGCTCAGCCGGCTCGACACCGATGTGCTCAGCGCCGAAGCCGAACTTACGGCTCGTGGCGACACCGACATCAGTGACGAACTCGTGCGGGTCGAGCAGTTACGCGAACGGGCCCGTGGCTTGTCGGCCGTACTTGTCGAACGTCGTCGCTCGATGGAGCGTGACCGCGGTCAACTGATGAACGCCGGTGTCGTGGCCAACCTCGAAAACGACGCTGCTCGTTTCTCAGCCGAGCTCGAAGCCGTCACACTCGAGTTGTCGCAACTCGAGCCCGCTGCCGAGGCGCTCGCCGCCGAAGAAGAAGCGTTCCAGAGCGAGCGCCACGAGACGATGACCGTGCTGCAAGCCACATCGTCGTCGGCAACTGCAGCGAGTGCTGCTGCCGAGGTTCGTGGCGAGCTTCGTTCGCTGCGCGCGGGTCTCGATCGTGGCGACAACGAGCTGCGCCGTCAGACAAGCCGACTCGAAGCGTTGCGCCAGCGTCTCGAACGTCTCGACGCCGACGCCGACCGACTCAAGGCCGAGTGCGAGCAGTCGCAAGACGTCGAGGCGCCGTTGGTGGCCGAGGTCGAAACTGCCGAGAGCCGTCGCCTTGCCGCCGATGCACTGGCCGAGACGCTGAATACCTCACGTCAGGCGGCCGCCGAAGAACTGTCTCGCTGGCGTGCTCGCTCAGATGCGTTGCAGTTGGCGATCGACAGCGCCCGCGCCCGAGCTGGTGCCGAGCGCCTGGCCAATCTCGATGGCGTGGTCGGTACCTTGCTCGAACTCGTCGAGATCGACGCCGGTTGGGAAGCCGCTGCCGAAGCAGCGATGGGCGAGGCCCTGCTGGCCGTAGTTGTTGCCAATCCCAAGGCCGCTCGCAGCGCGCTCGAGTCACTTCGTTCGTCGAAGACCAGCGGCGCCGTTATTGCGTTGGGCGCAGTGGCGGTTGCCGTGTCCACACCGCCATTTGGTGAGCCGATTCGTGCACACGTTCGGGCCCACGCCCATGGGCATCGCGCCGAGATCGAAACCTTGCTCGACACGCTGCTCGGTGGCGCTGTTCGGGTCAACGAATGGTCAGCCGCGTTCGACGGTGCGTTGGCGCACCCGTCGGCAACGGTTGTCACCAACGACGGCGACCGGTTTGGCCGCTCCGGATGGCGTCTCGGTACATCGGGCGGGGGAGCCACGGCTGCTGCTCTCGAAGAGGCCATCGATCGTGCCAGCAATGCCGCCGCCGAACTCGAACGCTGCGACGCAGCGGTGCGCGCGGCCAAGGCCGAGCAGGCAGCGGCGCGTCAGGCCGAGTCCGATCTCACCCGCCGACTCGACGCCAACGACGCGAGATTCGCTGCAGCGTCCGAGGGCCTTGTGCGCGTGCACAGCGACCGCCGCGAGTCCACCACCGAAGCCGATGCAGTAGCTCGGGTCATTGCCGAAGCCTCCGAGCGTCTCGATCGCGAACGCGATCGCATCGGCGAACTCGATTCGTTGGTGCCCGCGCTCGAAGCCGATGAACAGGCCGAGACCAATGCTGCTAAAGCGCGTGGCGAGGCTCGTGCTCTGATTGAGTCGCGTACTGCGTTGCTGGCCTCGCGTCGCAAGGATCTCGAGGTTCGTAACGCTGGCTTGGGCGAGCGTCAGCAGTTCCTCGAGCGTCGTATCGAAGAGACCGAACACCGACTCGTTGCCGACGAGCAGGCGCGTGCTCAGGCGGCGCAGCATCGCGTGGCCATCGAGGCCAGCCTGCTTGCAGCCGCACGCCTCGGAGCCCTTGTCGACTCGCATCGCCACACCATCGAATCCCGTCTCGCCGAACTCCACGAGCAGCGTCGTCGTCAGAGCGAAGAGGTACGGGCGTTGGTGGCTCGTCTCGACGAACTTCGCCGGGCTCGCGCCGGCGCCGAGCGTCAACTCGACGAGACCCGCGAGCGGGCGCGTCGTGTTGAGGTCGAAGAGGCCGAAGCTCGCATGCGCCTCGAGGCAGCCGTCGAATCACTGCGCCGCGAACTCGATCTTGAACCCGCAGCCGCCGAGGCAGCAGAAATGCCCGAGTTGCCCGAAGGCATTACGGCTGCCGCTCGTGTTCGCGATCTCGAACGTGAGCTCCGTTTGCTCGGCCCGATCAACCCGCTCGCGCTCGAAGAGTTCAACGAACTACAAGAGCGTCATCGGTTCCTCGAAGAACAGCTCGAAGACGTGCGCAACACGCGTCGCGAGCTCAGCCGGGTCATCAAAGCGGTCGATGCCGAAATTCAGTCGGTGTTTGCCGCTGCCTTCGCCGATGTCAGCTTCAACTTCACCAGTTTGTTCTCGATGTTGTTCCCCGGTGGTACTGGCAACTTGGTGCTCACTAATCCTGATGACCTGCTGAACACGGGCATCGAAGTTGAAGCCAAGCCAAGTGGCAAGAACGTGAAGAAGCTGTCCCTGTTGTCGGGCGGCGAGCGGTCGCTCACTGCGCTGGCGTATCTCTTCGCTGTCTTCCGCAGCCGTCCGTCGCCGTTCTACGTGATGGACGAAGTTGAGGCAGCCCTCGACGACGTAAACCTGCACCGGTTCCTCAGCCTGATTGCCGAGTTCCGGCGCGACGCTCAGTTACTCATTGTGAGCCACCAGAAACGGACGATGGAAGCTGGCGACAGCCTGCTGGGCGTCAGCATGCAGCCGGGCGGCTCATCGAAGGTTGTTACCGAACGTCAGTCGGCCACTGCCTAAGCAATCGGGGCTTGCTGGTCGATGACCTGCCGATAGCGTTTCGGCGTGCCTTCGATCTTTCTCGTTCTTATTGCCGTCGTCGTAATCTTCGGCGTCGCCGCGGTTGTCGTTGGCCGCCAGCGTGCCAAAGCAGTTGCGGCCGCTCCGGTTGCCACGCCTATCGCGCCAGCTGCCACTCGCTCTCCTGAGCCGATCGCTGCGGCTGAGGTTGAGGCAGAACCCGACACCGATGTCGAGGTCGACGGTGAACCCGAATCGTTCGAGCGGCCCCGCTTTCGCGACCGCATGGCAAAGTCACGCGCAGCACTTGTTGGCGTGTTCAGCGGCGTGCGCGGGCGTGCGGGCATCACCAACGAAACATGGGACGATCTCGAAGAAGCCTTGCTGCGTGCCGACGTTGGAGTACGCGTCACCGACGAACTACTCAACGGGTTGCGCGCTCGGGTGAAGGCCAAAGAACTCACCGATCCCGACGCACTGCTCGATGCCTTGCAGGCCGACATGATCGGTCGTCTCAGCGCCAGCGATCGGGCGTTGCGGCTCGAGCCAGGTGAAGCCGATTCGCCAAACGTATGGCTTTTTGTCGGCGTCAATGGTGTGGGCAAAACCACCACCATTGGCAAGGTCGGCGCTCAGCAGCGCCAGCTTGGCCGCACTGTGTTGATGGCGGCGGGCGACACCTTCCGTGCCGCCGCAGCAGAGCAACTCGCCACGTGGGCGCAGCGCTCGGGCAGCGAGCTGGTGCGAGGCAACGAGGGCAGCGATCCGAGTGCAGTGATCTTCGACGGCATCGAAAGCGCAAGCGCCCGCAAGATCGAACTCGTGCTGGCCGACACCGCTGGCCGCTTGCACAACAAGACCAACCTGATGGAAGAACTTCGCAAGGTGCGCCGCGTCGCTGGCAAAGGCCGCGGCCGCGTCACCGAGGTGCTGCTCGTGATCGATGCCACCACCGGGCAAAACGGTCTGGCACAGGCCCGCCAGTTTGCTGAGGCCACCGAGGTCACCGGAGTGGTGCTCACCAAACTCGACGGTTCTGCTAAAGGTGGCATCGTGTTCGCTATCGAGACCGAGCTTGGCCTACCCGTGAAGCTCGTTGGTTTGGGCGAAACCATCGGCGACCTTGTCGATTTCGACCCCACCGAGTTCATCGAGGCGCTGTTCTCCGAGTAGAGCATCTCCGAGTAAGGCTTCTCTGACAACCAGCCGCGGCCGCTAGCCTGATCGGGCATGTTTGACACACTGTCCGATCGTTTCGATGGCATCTTCAAGAAGCTGCGCGGCAAAGGCCGCCTGACCGACAGCGATGTCGACGAGGTCTTGCGCGAGATCCGCACGGCGCTGCTTGAGGCCGACGTCAATGTGGCTGTCGCCCGCACCGTTGTCGAACGCATCCGCGAGCAAGCCGTGGGTCTCAAGCTGTCGCAAGCGCTCGATCCGAGCCAGCAAGTCATCAAGATTGTCAGCAACGAACTCACCAACATCCTTGGTGGGCAGACACTCAAGATCACCTACGCCGGTCGGCCTCCAACCGTGGTGCTCATGGCCGGTCTGCAGGGTTCGGGTAAGACCACGAACTCGGCGAAGTTGGCGAAGTGGTTCAAGAGCCAGGGGCGCCAGCCGTTGCTGGTTGGTGCCGACCTGCAGCGTCCAGCCGCCGTAGAGCAGTTGCGGGTGCTGGGTCGCCAGATCGATGTTCCGGTGTTCAGCGAAGCTGGCGATCCGGTCACGGTGGCCGCTCGCGGTTTGGCCGAGGCTCGCCGACTGGGTCGCGATGTGCTCATCGTCGACACCGCCGGTCGCTTGGCTATCGACTCCGACATGATGGCTCAGGTTCGCCAGATCAGCGAGGCCATCGAGCCGCACTACACGTTCTTGGTCATCGATGCGATGACCGGTCAAGACGCCGTCGGGGTCGCCGAGGCATTCCACGAAACCCTCGCTATCGACGGCGTGATCTTGTCGAAACTCGATGGCGATGCCCGCGGTGGTGCGGCGCTCAGCGTCAAAGAGGTCATTGGTCGGCCTATCGCTTTTGCGTCTACCGGCGAGAAGCTCGATGCGTTCGAGCAGTTCCACCCCGACCGTATGGCCAGCCGCATTTTGGGTATGGGCGATGTGCTGACGCTCATCGAACAGGCCGAGAAGGCGTTCGAGAAGGATTCTGCTACCGAGGCTGCTCAACGGCTGATGGACGGCGAGTTCACGCTCGACGACTTCCTCGACCAGATGCAGCAGCTCAAGAAGATGGGTCCGTTGTCGGGTCTGTTGGGAATGATGCCGGGCATGCCCAAGGAACTGAAGAACGCCAAGATCGACGACGACGACCTCAAGCCAGTCGAGGCCATCATCCGCTCGATGACCCCTGCCGAACGGCGCAAGCCCGAGATCATCAACGGCAGTCGGCGTAATCGCATAGCGGTGGGCAGTGGCACATCGGTGGGCGAAATCAACCGTCTTGTCAAGCAGTTCAGCGAGATGCAAAAGATGATGAAGCGAATGGGCCCGATGACCATGGGCAAAAAGGGAAAGAAGAAGATGCCGATGATGCCGGGCGGTTTAGGTGCCCTCAAGGGTCAAATGCCGGGTGCTTTTGGCGATATGCCGTTCAACCAACGCTGAGTCATCTGGCGGTTATCGCTGCGTCGGGTGTGTACCCGTCACTCTGGCGCTAACCTTTCCCAGTTCTGTAGACCAATCAGGAGTCTGTATCAAATGTCAGTGAAGCTGCGCCTCACCCGAGTCGGTAAGACCAAGCAGCCGCAATATCGCATCGTTGCAACCGATAGTCGGTCGCCGCGCGATGGTCGGTTCATCGAAATTGTCGGCCAGTACAACCCTCGTGCCGAGCCCAGCGTCATCACCATTGATAACGCCAAGGCCGTCAAGTGGTTGATGGACGGCGCACAGCCAACCGATCGTGTTCGCAAGCTGCTCGAAATCTCTGGCGCATGGACTGAGTTCGGCGTCGCACGGGCTGCCAAGTGAGCAATGAGCTCGACGGCGCCGAAGATGGCGTCGACGCTGGCAATCAAGTCGCTGCACCAACCGCAACTGCGGTTCTCGAGCATGTCGTGCGTTCAATCGTCGACGATGCCGAGGCTGTTCGCGTCGAGGGCATTCCCTCGAAGGGTCGCATCAAGCTGCAGGTCAAGGTCGGTCCTGGTGACCTCGGCCGCGTGATCGGCCGTCGTGGCCGTACGGCGCAGAGCATTCGCACCGTCGTTCGTGCCGCCGGCACTCGCGATGGCGTCGAAGTCGACGTCGACTTCGTCGATGACTGATCGACCTCGCTCAACTGGTGGCGACATGCCAGCAGGTCTCGTCGAGGTCGGAGTCATCCGGCGCCCACATGGCGTCAAGGGCGACACATACATAGATCTGATCACTGACCGCGAGGATCGTCTCGCGGTCGGTTCGCGTTTGTGGGCCAACGGCCAATGGCGCACGCTCGCATCGTCAAAGCGATTGCCGCAACGATGGCTGGCTCACTTTGTGGGCTTCGACGATCGCACTGCGATCGAGTCACTCACCAACGCCGTGCTCTTCGCCGAACCCATCGACGACCCCGATGCGCTGTGGGTTCACCAGCTACTCAACGCCGAAGTCGTTGAGTCCGATGGAACCTCACGCGGCCGTTGCATCGGAGTTCTGGCAAACCCCGCCCACGACATTCTCGAACTCGATACGGGCGCCCTGGTGCCCATCACATTCGTGGTGAGCTGCATCGCTGGTGTCATTACCATCGACCCGCCCGACGGCTTGTTCGATCTCGATTCCTGAGATGCCCCTAGAGTTGGCGCCGATGCGAATCGACGTCTTCACCATCTTCACCGGACTCGTCGACGACTTCTGCAGCGAAAGCTTGCTCGGGAAGTGTCGCACCAACGGCCTGCTCGATCTGCGCTGCCATGATCTGCGCGAGCACACCACCGATGCGCATCGCACTGTCGACGACTCGCCGTTTGGCGGCGGCGCCGGCATGGTGATGCAGCCCGGCCCCATTTTTGCTTCGGTCGAGGCCGCTGACCCGCCGCGTCCATTGTTTCTGCTCGGCCCGGGTGGGCGCAGGTTCGATCAGCGCATGGCCCATGAGCTTGCCGAGAGTGGTGGCTTCAGCCTGTTATGCGGGCGCTACGAGGGCATCGACCACCGCGTGCGTGAACACCTCGTCGACGACGAACTGTCTATCGGCGATGTGGTGCTGTCGGGTGGCGAAGTCGCTGCATGCTTGGTGATCGAGGCTGTTACCCGGCTGTTGCCGGGCGCAATGGGCAACGACATGAGCCCGGTCACCGAGAGTTTTGGTGCATCGGGACTGCTCGAAGAACCTCAGTTCACCCGCCCCAATGAGTTCAGGGGATGGGCCGTGCCCGAGATCTTGCGCAGCGGCGATCACGCCAAAGTGGCCCGCTGGCGCCACGCTCAGGCGCTGCATCGCACCCTTCGGTATCGCCCCGACCTCATCGAGGCGCGTGG
>CAMASN010000028.1 GCA_945861025.1 Ferrithrix thermotolerans DSM 19514 | reverse complement strand
CTGCTGCACACCAACCTCGGACGCGCTCCCGTAGGCGCGCAACAGACCGCCCGCCCGATCAACGTCGAGTTCGACCTCGCCACCGGCGAGCGTGGGTCTCGGCAAACTGCAGTGGGCCAACTGTTCGCACGCCTGTGCGGCGGCGAGGCGGCAATGGTCGTGAACAACAACGCGGCTGCTGTGATGCTGGTGCTTGCCGCTCTGGCGTACGACCGTGGTGTGGCCGTGAGCCGCGGCGAGAGCGTTGAGATCGGCGGAGCGTTTCGCGTACCCGACGTGATGGAGCAGTCGGGCGCAACGCTGGTTGATGTGGGCACCACAAACCGCACTCGGCTCAGCGATTACTCGAAGGCCATCGCTCGCCAAGGTGCCGACATTGCGCTCACCATGAAGGTGCATCCCTCGAACTTTCGTATCGACGGCTTTGTCGAAGAGACCACAGTCGCCGAACTCGCAACGCTGTCTGTGCCCGTTGTGGCCGATATCGGCAGCGGCCTGATCGACTCGAACTGCCCATGGCTCAGCGGCCCACCGCCCGCATGGCTAGCCAACGAACCTGCGGCCAAGCAGAGCCTCGAGCACGGCGCCGCACTGGTTACCTTTAGCGGCGACAAGCTGCTCGGTGGTCCCCAGGCCGGCATCATCGTTGGCCGGCGCGATCTCGTGGCTGCGTGTGCGCGTCATCCGCTTGCCCGCGCACTGCGACCCGGTGGCCTGGTGTTGTCGAGCCTGCAAACCACGGCGTTGGCCTATCTCGATAAGTCAGCCGCAACAACGATTCCGTTCTGGCGGATGGTGGCCGCACCAATGCAGCAACTGCGTGGCCGCGCCACAGCTATCTGCGCCGCCACTGGCGTTGGCTCTGGCGAAGAAATGCAAGCGCTGCCGGGCGCAGGTTCTGCACCCGGCATCAGCATGCCCTCATTCGGCGTGGTGCTCGCTGGCGATCACCTCGCTGCGCTGCGCGCCCACAGCACGCCAGTTATCGGCCGAGTTCGCGAGGGTCGCACCTTCATCGATCTGCGCAGCGTCGATCCCGAAGACGACCGCATCGTGATCGACGCCCTGCGGACATTGGGCTAGAACCCCGTGCGCGTTGTTGCCACCGCGGGTCACGTTGACCACGGCAAGAGCTCGCTCGTGTTGGCGCTAACGGGCACCGACCCAGATCGCTTTGCCGAAGAGAAGCGCCGCGGGCTCACCATCGACCTCGGCTTCGCTCACGCTGTGCTTCCATCGGGCGAGGGCATCAGCTTCATCGACGTTCCCGGACACATTCGTTTTCTGCGCAACATGCTCGCCGGTGTGGGCGGTATCGATGCGTGCCTGTTCGTGGTTGCGGCCACCGAAGGATGGAAGCCGCAGAGCGAAGAGCATCTGCGCATTCTCGAACTGCTCGGGGCGCGCCACGGCGTGATTGCGCTGACCAAGGTAGATCTCGTCGACGACGAATGGCGCGACATCGCGACGCTCGAAGTGCTCGATCACGTTGCCGGCACCTTCTTGGCCGACGCGCCAATCATCGGTGTTTCAGCACCAACTGGTGCAGGTCTCGATGAGCTACGCGAGGCGCTCGACACCTTGGTAGCAACCACACCGCAGGCCATCGACAGGGACCGACCAAGACTGTGGGTCGACCGAGTCTTCGCGGCCAAAGGCAGCGGCACCGTGGTCACCGGAACCCTTACCGACGGCTCGCTGCAAGTAGACGATCGCGTGGCAGTGGGACCCCGCCACAACGACGTGCGTGTACGCAGTATTCAGAGCCTGGGCAGCACGATGCAAAACATTGGTGCCGGCAACCGCGTAGCACTCAACCTGTCGGGAGTTGAGCACACCGATGTGCGACGCGGCGACGCTGTAGTGCACCCCAAGCAATGGCGGCCCACGAACCGATTTGATGCGTCGCTGCACGTGCTCGAGCGCCTGGAACACGAGGTGTCTCGTCGTGGCGCGTTCGTGGCCTACATCGGCTCGGGCGAATTCACCGTGAAGCTCCGTGTGCTTGGCGACGAAGCCATTCAGCCCGGCGCCAACGGCCTCATCCGCCTGCACCTACCCGAGGCGTTGCCACTGCTGCCCGGCGACCGTTTCATCCTGCGCGAATCGGGCCGCAACGAAACCGTTGGCGGCGGTGAAGTGCTCGACATTGCGCCGGTGCTGCCCGCATCGAAGGCTCGCCCCGACCGTGACATCAACCGTGTCATCGCCGAACGCGGCTGGGTCACTGTCGACGAACTTGCTCTGCTCACCGGTGAGCGGCTTGAGGCCACCATCGGTCAATGGGTTGTCACAGCGGGAGCAGTTGATGCGCTACGCGCTTCGGTGCTCGAGCGTGTGAGCGCTGCTGGTCCGTTGGGTCTCGACATCGCCTCGCTCGATGATCGCGAGCGCGCGGTGTTAGCAACCATCGACACCGTCGAGATCGATAACGGCCGCGCCCGTGAGGCCGAGGTTCGTGACCCACTCGCAGACCATCCGTTTGTGGCTGCATTGCTGGCTGGCCAATTCACGCCGCCCGATGCAACCAACGTTGATAAGACCGAACTGCGTCTACTGATTCGCAGCGCGCGCGTGGTCGAACGCGACGGCATCTACTTCCATCCGCAAACCATTGATGACGCTGCGCACGCGGCAGCTGCGTTGCTTGCAGAAAGTCCCGACGGATTTACCGTCGCCCAATTCCGCGATGTCACCGCCTCTACTCGTAAGCATGCGTTGCCGCTCGCTGCCGAACTCGACGCACGCGGCATCACCCGCCGACGCGACGATCTACGGATTGGCGGGCCCAGGCTTCCCGTCGTTGGTGGCACCAATGAGGGTCTCCACCCGGCGTAAACCACGGCGCCGCTTTGGCGGCACCTTCTGTTCAAGGTCACGAGCAAGTTTGGCGATGTTCATGTCGTTAGTGATTACTTCGCCAAACTGCACCGGATCGGCGAGCAGCCACGAGTGCGAACCCTCGACCACTGTTCCTTGAACACCCGCCGCAACGCACAGCGCCTCGAACGATTCACGCGGGATGATGCCGTCGCGCGCCGCCCACAAGATGGTGATCGGCTTGCCGACTTCGCGTAGCGCTTCGAGTTCGCTGCGCAGATCGGCGCGCCGCGCCAAGTTGGCCACCTTGATGATGGCGCGCGGGTTACGCACAAGATTCGGAAGGAAGTCTTCGGCGATCACCGGCAGCACGCGCCGCGCCTGGCGCAGCGGCCAGATGTCGCCCGGAAAGTGAAGGCCCCAGTCCCACAGCGGACGCTCGGCGATCGATCGCAGCACATGGCCCTTGCGCCACGATGATCCGCCAACCGAGTTGACCAACACCATCGAACGCACCCGATCGCTGTGGTCGTGCGCGAAGCGAATCGCCACGCCACCGCCAAAGCTATGACCCACCACCACAACCGGCTCGGTGACTTCGAGAGCGTCGAGCAGATCTGCGACCCAACGCGCATAACCAGCAATCGAGAAGTCGCGCTCTGGGATCTCGTGCGTGCCACCGAAGCCAGGCATGGCCGGGGCGATGACACGACAACCTTGCTGAGCGATTGAAGTGATGACATCGCGGTAGGTGTGATGGGCCAACGCCCAGCCATGCAGCAGAACCACTGGCATTCCAGCTCCCGCCACGCTGTATGCCGCAGGGCGGCCCTGAACAAACGTGCGCTTTTCGACCACGATCTGGCGAGAACCGCCAGAAGTCGAGGCCAACGGAGCGCTTGGGGCACCTGTGGTCATCGCTCTCCATCGTAGGCACATGCGAAGCTGCGGCATGGCAGATAGCAGTGCGAACCAACAACAGTCAACGTATTGGACCGAGAATGCGGGGCGTCAATGGGTGCAACAGCAGGCTCAGTTCGACCGACAGCTCGTGCACTTTGGCAATGCCGCGCTCGGCGCGCTCCAGGCTCAGCCCGGCGAACACATCGTTGACATCGGGTGCGGCACCGGCACGACCACGCTCGCCATCGCCGACGCTGTTGGACTATCCGGTTGGGTGATCGGTGCGGACATCTCGACCACGATGATCGCTGCGTCAAGCGAACACGCAATTGGCCGGCCAACGGTGTCGTTCGTGGTGGCCGATGCGCAGACCGATCGCATCGCGCCTATCGATCACGACGCCGACGCGATGTTCTCGCGATTCGGAGTCATGTTCTTTGCCGACCCAACCGCGGCCTTCACCAACCTTGCGAGCAATGTGCGCTCTGGCGGCCGGCTGACCTTTGTGTGTTGGCAACGAGAAGAACTCAACGAATGGATCTCGCTGCCAGCACAGATCATGCGCACCTTCACGCCAGAGCCTGTGCTTCCGCCCGCCAACGCTCCGGGTCCGTTTGCGTTTCGCGATCGTGATCGCGTGAAGAGCGTGCTCACTGCTGCGGGATGGTCGGCGGTGCAGGTCGAACCGTTCAGCGCTCAGACAATGCTCGGCGCTGGGTTAGGCCTCGAGGCGGCCGTGAACCAGTCAATGAGCACCACCGCTGGACAGAATCTGCGTGTTCAAGTTGATGAGGCCACGTTTGCAGCCGCACAGGACGCAATCCGCTCCGAGTTCAGTAAGCGACTCGTTGACGATGCCGTCTCGTTCGATGGCAACGTGTGGCTCGTGACCGCAACGCGTTAGAAAGCTGGTCAGTCGGGGTCAGCGGCGGCGACGTCGGCGGTTTCAGCAACGTCGGCGGTTTCAGCCGTTGCATCAACTGCATCGCCCGACTTCTTGCGCATCTCGCGGTAATCCTTGGCGCCACCCTCTTCGGGTTCGACCTCGAGCGTGACGCCATCGATGGCGACAACACGCAGTGTCTCGCCAGCCTTAATAGGAGTTGCACGGTTGGCACGAGCGCGCCAGCGACCACCCGACACCTCGGCGATGCCCTCGGGGCTGATGTCGGCGAGCGCAGTACCCATCTCGCCGATCATCCATTCGCGGCCAACAGTTGGCGTAGCGAAACGGGTGCGCACCATAGAAGGCATACCGACAATAAACGTGAGCATGATGCCGCCGATGCCTGCGATCAGTGTGATCCATGACGGACGCAGCGAGGCGCCGAGCACATCGCGGTACAGCGTGAACGACCCGCCAATGAAGAGCACGAGCCCCAAACCAGTCCACAGCCGCGGCACACCCACTTGCACGTCGATCGCGAACGCGACCATCGACACGAGAATCGCTGCAAGCGCCCAACCATGCAGCGGCAAGGCGTTGAGACCGTAACTCGACAAGACCAAACAGGTTGCGCCAACAACGCCAGCCACGCCGATGCCGGCCGTGAAGAACTCGAAGATGAGCAACGCAAGGCCAATGATGAACAGCAAGTAAGCAACCGCTGGGCTACTGGCCGTGTGCATGAGTTGGTTGATCAAGCTGAGCTTGAAGAAGCGCACCAACGTGGCGTTGTTCTGAGTGCCGCCTTGATCGGTGAGCGACTCGCTGATGGTGTCCAGCGTGCGCCCACGCGCCTGCATGCCATCCATCTGCAACACCATGTTCTTAATCGCCGGAACACCTTCGTCGGTGGTCTGCAACTTCAGTGCGCCAGCGGTGCGGGCATCTTGGAAACCCAAGGTTCCGACACGAAGTGTGTCGGTGGCTGCGCCAAAGTCGATGGTGACACCATCGACCTCGAGTGGCGTGCCGTAGTTGCCGATGCTGGCGCCTGGAGCCATGCCGGTGGCATCGGCTGCGGCGAGAAGTTGCGCTGGCAAGCCATAGAGTTGGGCGCCCGACGGACCGACCCAGATGCCGATGGGCACTGGCGACTTGTGGAGGCGATCGAGCAACACAGCCATGCGATCGCGTGAAACAACGGCGCCGTTGGAGTTGATCTGCAAAATAAGGGCCTGTGACCCATTGGCCTCAGCCTGCTTGATGGACTGGGTAATCGAGTCCACCAGAATCTCGTCGATCAGGCCGCTGACCTGCACGACATCGACCGGCGCAAGCGCATCAGAGGCCGCGTCGACGGGGCGCGCAACGCCAGTTGACGGGCTCGCCGCACCCGCTGGAGGGGCGAGAAGACCGACTCCGGCCGCTGTGGCCAACACGATGATCGCTAGTCTGCGCAAGAGAGCCTCCGGAGGGCGTGTGGAATCAGTGCAGTTCTTTGGTGCAGCCCGCCTGGTCATAGTGGCCGGGAAAGGGGGCGTAGGAAAGACAACCGTAACCGCTGTATTGGCTCATGCCGCAGCCGGTGCCGGACTTCGCGTCCTCGCTGTCGAACTCGAGGGCAAGCCGGTACTCAACGACCTCCTCGCCCAGACCTCTGCAGAGGTGCTCACCATCACTGCGCCAGAGGCACTGGCTGACTATCTCGACACGCATGGTCTGCGCCGAGTCTCGAAGCGCCTCGCCACCAACGGCATCATCGACGTTGTGGCCACCGCCGCACCTGGCATCGACGACATCGTGGTGCTCGGCAAACTCAAACAGCTCGAGCGCAGCGACGACTACGACCTCATCGTGGTCGATGGCCCCGCCGCCGGACACGCAATCACGTTCTTACTTGCAGCCCGCGGCCTGCTCGACACGGTTCGCGGCGGCCCCATTCATACGCAAGCGCAAGACGTGCTCGAGATGTTCCAAGACCCAACCCGCTGCCAGGTGCTGCTGGTTACGTTGCCCGAGACAACGCCTATCAACGAACTCATCGAGACGGCGTACTCGGTAGAAGAGCGCGTGGGCGTGCAGCTGGGTCCGGTCATCGTGAACGGTGTCGATCTCGGCGAGCCAATCACCGTTGTCGACAGCGACAACAATTCGCTTTCTGCCAACCCCGACCTGCTGGCCGCCGCCGACTATCGCAATCACCGCCGCCACTGCCAGCGCGACGAACTCAAGCGGTTGTCCACCGATCTTGCTCTCGCCCAGATTGTGCTGCCGCAACTTGCAGTGGCCGGCCTCACTCCCGCCGATATCAGCGTGCTCGCGAAGTCGTTGCTGCAGCAGATTGCGCAGCTTCCGTCATGAGCACCACGCAGTTGTCAGCGCTCGACATCGTGCTGCGCGATGCGGAGATCATCGTGAGCTGCGGTTCGGGCGGCGTCGGCAAGACCACTGCTGCGGCGGCCATTGCGATGCACGCTGCAGCGCTTGGCAAACGAGTCGTGGTGGTCACCATCGACCCCGCCCGCCGCTTGGCCGATGCGTTGGGCCTTGCCGACGGACTCAGCAACGAGCCCACTCGTGTGCATCTCGATCTCGAACCCAACGCCACAGCGTTCGGCGAACTCTGGGCGATGATGCTCGACCCCGCCACCACATTCGATGGTCTGGTGCGTCAATACGCCGAGACTCCCGAACGCGCCGAGCGCATCTTGGCCAACGCGTTTTACCACAACATCGCCGGCGCTTTATCGGGCACGCAGGAATACATGGCTGCCGAAAAGCTGTACCAGTTGCACAGCGATCATCGCTTCGATCTCGTGGTGGTCGACACTCCGCCAACGCGCAACGCGCTCGACTTCCTCGATGCGCCCGCAACGCTCACACGTTTCATCAATCATCGGCTGTTCCGACTACTCATGCTGCCAGCGCGCAAAGGTCTCAAAGTGCTCAACGTGGCCGCGCAACCTGTGCTGCGCACCATCGGCAAGGTGGTGGGTGGCGATGTGCTGGCCGATGCCATCGCGTTCTTCCAAGCGTTCGAAGGCATGGAGACTGGATTCCGCGATCGCGCCGACTCGGTGTCCGAACTGTTGCACTCGTCGATCACTCACTACGTGCTCGTGGCCTCAGCCCGGCACGACACGGTCGAAGAGGCTCGCTACTTCGCAGCGCGTCTCGCCGATTCAAAACTGTCGGTGACCGCTGTCATCGTGAACCGCTTGCAACCACGGTTTGGCGATGCCACCGCCGAGCAGGCGCTTGCCGCCGCAGCAACCGCCGAAACTGCCGGAGATCACAATCTGGCCGGCCTGTGGCGCAACCTTGCCGAGCTGCGCGCCCTTGCCGATGCCGAAGAAGGTGTCATCGCTCCGCTCATCGCCGACACCGGGAATACGGCCATTCATCGGGTGCCATTGCTGGCCGACGATGTGCACGACCTAGGCGGACTTCGCGAGATCGCGGGGCATCTCTTCAAGGTTTGACCTTCGGGCGGCTAGGTTCTTGTCGTGCATGTCTTGGTCGCTACCGACGCCCAATGGGTCGTCGACGAAATCGTCGCCGCCCTGAGCGGGCCAGAAACCAGTTTCACCGTGTGTCGCAATGGTCGCGATGTCACCGATGTCGTCTTGGCCAGAACGCCCGACATCGCCATCCTCGATCTGCAAAGCGGCTCGATGGGCGGCATGGCTGTGGCCATGAACCTGCGTCACGACGAAAGCTCAGGCGCCATGCCGCGGGTTCCCATCTTGATGGTGCTCGATCGCCAGGCCGACGTATTTCTCGCTCGCCGCAGCGGTGCCGACTCGTGGATCGTGAAGCCGCTCGATGCGCTCTCGATCAAGCGTGGCGTCGCCTGCGCACTCGCTCCGGCGCTCGATGACACCGCCGACGAAACCCTCGACGCGCCCGCTGAGACGCTTGAGGAAGAGCAAGTAACCGCCGGATAACATCGTCGGGCACCTGCGGGGTGTAGCGCAGCTTGGTAGCGCGCCACGTTCGGGACGTGGAGGCCGGGAGTTCAAATCTCCCCACCCCGACCATTGTTTGCAGGTTGAGCAATCCCCGCGTAGCGCGCTCACGAACCCTAAGTTCGTTGCATGGATCTGGCTCACCTTCAAGATGTGATCGAACGCACCTACGGCGATCGAGACCGAGCCCGCGGTATCCCCAGCACTGTTGCGTGGCTTTGTGAAGAACTTGGCGAGTTAGCCCAAGCCGTGCGCAAAGGCACCGTCGAGCAGCAGCAACACGAGTTCGGCGACGTCCTGGCCTGGGTGGCATCACTGGCGAACCAGATGAACATCGACCTCGCGCTTGCCGTGCAGCGCTACGCAGCCGGATGCCCTCGGTGCGCCGCAATGCCCTGCGCCTGCCGCTGACATCCGCCGACTCGCCGCCCTCCACCACTCACCACTCACCACTTTCCTTCAACAAAACGTTTGTTGAAGACAACAGGTTGGGGGTTGACCAATTGTCTTCAACAAACCGGGCGGGGCGAGGGCGCGGGACGTTGGGGGGTGGGCACGGCAGGGCGCGGGACCAAGGCGGGCGGCGGCTGGGGTTAGATAAAGAGTTCGGCGATTTGTACGGCGTTGAGGGCTGCGCCTTTGCGCAGGTTGTCGTTGGCCACGAACAACGCCAAACCACGGCCGCCATCAACAGACGAATCCGAGCGCACACGGCCTACGAAGCTTGGGTCGGCGCCCGCAGCCTCGAGCGGTGTGGGCACATCGAGCAACTCAACACCGGGCGCTGCGCCAAGCAGTTCGAGGGCGCGAGCAACGCTGATCGGACGCTCGAACTCGGCGTTGATGCTGAGCGAATGACCCGTGTAGACGGGTACGCGAACGCAGGTGCCACTGACGCGCAGCTCGGGGATCGACAAGATCTTGCGGCTCTCGAAACGCAGCTTCTGCTCTTCGTCGGTTTCGAATGAACCATCGTCTACGTACTTGCCAGCAAACGGCAACACGTTGAACGCGATGGGCTTGGTAAATTTGGTTGGCGTGGGCATCGCAACCGCATCGCCGTGGTACGTGAAATCGCGAGCATGGTCAGCCACCTGGCGAGCCTGCGTATCGAGTTCGTCGACACCGGCGAGACCGCCGCCGCTGACGGCCTGATAGGTGCTGACGATGAGGCGCACAAGGCCGGCTTCGTCGTGCAATGGCTTGAGCACGGGCATCGCCGCCATCGTGGTGCAGTTGGGGTTGGCGATGATGCGCTTATGGGCATTGGCGATTTCGCTGGGATTGACCTCGCTGACAATGAGCGGAACCTCGGGGTCCATGCGCCACGCCGACGAGTTGTCGATAACCATCACACCAGCGGCAGCGAAGCGTGGCGCCAACACGCGTGACGAAGAAGCGCCACTGGAGAACAAAGCGATGTCGAGCCCTGATGGGTCGGCGGTCTCAGCATCTTCGACCGTGATCTGACGATCGCCCCACGGCAACGAGGTGCCGGCCGAACGCGACGATGCAAAGAAACGAATGTCGCTGACCGGAAAATTTCGTTCGGCGAGGATGGCGCGCATGACGCTGCCCACCTGACCTGTTGCTCCCACCACACCAATTTTCATGCAGCCAACGCTAACGCCGAAGTGCCTTAGATCGATCGGGAATTAGTACTCCAAGCAGCGCCGATAGCGCTACGAACGTTCCGCAATCAGCCACCAGTGGCTGCGGTTCACGCCCTCGAATGTGCGCAGTTCGGCGTCGTTACGAGCCTTGAGACGGCGATGTGGCGAGTGGTAAATCACGCGTGTTGCGAACTTGTAGGGCAGGTCAGCGAGGTGGCGCGAGACTTCGTCGGGCGACAAGCGGTTGGCCTGCCAACCCAATCGTGACGCCAACCGGCGACGAGCAAGCCACGGACCAACCCGAGGCAAACGCCACATTGCGCGCATCAACTTGCCCAGCGGCCACAGCGCCAGATCGATGGGCTGCCATGTGCGGAAGTTGAGGGCGATGTGCCCACCCGGCTTGGTAACCCGTGCCGCCTCGGTGACCAACGACAACGCGTCGTCGTGCTGACAGTGCTGCAACGTGATGTAGCTGAAGGTGATATCGGCCTCGCCGTCGGAGATGGCCAAGGTGCGACCATCGGCAACGTGACAGGTGCGCAACCGCGACACTTCACCAAACTGCGCAACTGTCTGACGGCAGCGCTCGAGAAAAGCGGCGTCGAGATCGCACGCAATCACTTGCGCGAAGGCACGACTGAAGCCGGCGGTCATGCGACCAATTCCCGAGCCAATCTCGACGATGGTCTGCTTAGGCAGATCGTCGGTGCGAAGTTGAAAGGCTTCGAGATAAGCGAAAATTTCGTGGTCACCAGTGTTGGTGAACTCAGCAAGATCAAGCGTCTCGCCGATTTCGTTATTAAAGACCCAACCGATTTCGCGCACGACATCGTCGGCCGATTTCTGACTTTCGCTGACGCGACCGGCGGTGCGCCAAGGAATGAGTTGGGGACGACGCCGACTCACTTGCGCTCGGGAAGCGGCGCTGCATAGGCCTGGCCACTGTCGAGACCGAACGCCGTGTGTAAGCAACGAGCAGCCGTTTCGAGATCGGCTGCCGAGCACACCACGCTGATGCGGATGGTCGACGTAGAGATCATTTCGATGTTCACGCCGTTGTCGGCCAACACCCGAAACATCTTGGCGGCGATGCCGGGGCTGGTCTTCATACCGGCACCAACAAGGCTGATCTTGGAGATGCTGGCATTGTGGTTTACGCCCACCGCACCGATCTCGGCTGCGACGCGGGCAACGATCTGCTCGGCGACGGCCATGTCTGCCTTGGGCATCGTGAAGCTGATGTCGGTGGTCCCCTCTTTCGAGGTGTTCTGCACGATCATGTCGACGTTCACGTTGGCGTCAGCGAGCGGCTCAAACAGCGCCGCTGAAATACCGGGACGGTCGGGCACACCAATGACGGTGACCTTGGCTTCGCTGGTGTCGGTGACAACACCCGAAACGATGGGCTCTTCCATGCCTGGCTCCTTCGAGCTCACCCATGTGCCCGGCTCCCATGTGAAGCTCGAACGGACATGGAGGGGAACATTGTGGTTACGAGCAAACTCGACGCTGCGCAGTGCGAGCACTTTGCTGCCGGCACCCGCCATCTCGAGCATTTCATCGAAGTTGACGTGAGCCAACTTGCGAGCTTGCGGCACGATGCGCGGGTCGGCGGTAAACACGCCCGTGACATCGGTATAAATCTCGCATGCATCGGCGTTGAGTGCCTGGGCAAGTGCCGATGCGGTGAGATCGCTGGCGCCACGACCAAGCGTGGTGATTTCGTTCTCGTTGCTCACACCTTGGAAGCCAGCAACAACGCACACCTTGCCCTGAGCCAAGGCCTCGCGAACACGGTCGCCCTTGACCTCGATGATCTTGGCCTTGCCGTGCTTGTTATCGGTGATGATGCCCACCTGGCTGCCGGTGAAGCTGACCGCCTCGATGCCGAGATCGCTGATGGCCATACAGACCAATGCAGCCGACATGCGCTCGCCCGTGGTGAGCAGCATGTCCATCTCGCGACCCGAGCGGGTATTAGAAACCTGAGCGGCCAACGAAATGAGGTTGTCGGTGGTCTTGCCCATTGCGCTGACAACGACAACAACATCATTGCCATGGCGCTTGGTGAACGCGACATGTTCGGCAACCGCACGCATGCGATCGGGGTCGGCTACCGAAGTACCGCCATACTTTTGAACAATCAGGGCCACGGATTGGACAGGTTATCGGTCGGAAGCCACGACACCGCGACACGACGCCGCAACGACATGACACGACTGGCCGTGCACGCTCAACGCCGAACAAACTCGTTCGGGACTCAAGCTCGGTACTGTGACCACCCGTGTTGTCCGCCCGCCTCGATACCTCGTATGCACCCGACGTGCGCCGGGCGATTACTCCGTTCACCATCGCCAAAATTGGAGCCAACAGCGCGTACCGATTCGCGCCGCCATTCCTCGCCACTATCTCGGGCAATATGCACGCGTCGCTGCCGGCCGTGGGAGCAGCCCTCGCTGTGGGCGAACTCGGCGGACTCGGCGCTCCGATACTCGGACGCATTGCCACCCGGGTCACACGGCGCACAACCATCTGCGGCGGCTTGGTGGCGCTCTCAATAGCCGTCACCGGTTGCGCCTTGAGCCGCAACATCTACCAGTTGGGCGTATGTCTCGCCTTCCTCACGATGGCGAAGATCGTGTTCGACGTCGGCGTCATTTCGTGGCTGTCTGATCGTGTTGCGTACGAGCAGCGCGGCCGAGCCGTCGGCCTCACCGAAACCGCATGGGCCGGCAGCCTGTTCATCGGCGTTGTCATCATGGGACTCGTCACCGGCGCCAGTTCGTGGCGATGGGGCTACGCCGTTGCCGCGGTCGCAATCATCTGCTGCTCGGCATTCTTGCGTCAGCATCTACCGGACGAGATAGCTCCTTTGCGCTCGCCACGAACGGCTGAGCACGTGAAGCCCAGGCTTGGCAAAGGCTGGTGGGTCATTGTCGCGATGCTCGCCCTCACCGCTTGCGCACAAAGCGTATTCGTCACCTTCGGCAAGTGGCTGAAAGACAGCTTTGGTTTTAGCGACACCGACATCGCCATTGTTATCTTCGGCTTCGGCGCCGTAGAACTCATCGCAACTTCGTCGATGATTCGCTTCTCCGATCGCTGGGGTAAGCAACGCTCGGCCATCTCTGGCGCGGCGCTGATTATTCCGTTCGGCATTGCACTGGCGGTCACCTCGAGTCACGTGTACATCGCGTTGCCGCTGTTGGCGTTGTACATCGGAGCGTTCGAGTTCGCAATCGTCTCGGCGCTGCCGTTGGCCAGCAACTTGGTGCCCGAGCATCCGTCGATGGGACTCGGCTTCGTGATTGCGGGCGGCACCTTGGGGAGAGCCGTAATGTCGGCTCCGGCCACAGCCGCGTTTTCGGCGCATGGCATGTGGCTTCCGGCAATACTTGGTGCCTGCTGCGCTTCGGTCACCGTGTTCAGTCACTGGCGTTATCGGGTCAGCCTCGGTAAGTGGTTGTAATCGGCAGTCGGCGATCTTTGCCGAACGCCTTGATGCTCACTCGCACTCCTGGAGGACACTGACGACGCTTGTATTCGTTGGTGTCGACAAGGCGGGTGATGCGCCGCACCATGGCTTCGTCGTGACCCGCTGCGATGATCTCGGTGGCGATGCGATCTTCCTCGATGTACATCTCAAGAATCGGATCAAGCACTTCGTATGGAGGCAGCGACTGGTCGTCGCGCTGATCGGGACGCAGTTCGGCTGACGGCGGTTTGGTGATGACATCTTCGGGGATGAGCTCGTAGCCCGCTCGCTGATTCACGTAGCGGCACAGGTCGTACACGCGTGTCTTGAAGACGTCTTTGATGACCGCGTAGCCACCCACGCTGTCGCCGTAAATGGTGAAATACCCAACGGCCATCTCACTCTTGTTGCCGGTGGTGAGCACCATCCAGCCGAACTTATTCGACAGCGCCATCAACGTGGTGCCGCGCACACGACTCTGCAAGTTCTCTTCGGTGAGGTCGGGCTCACGATCGACAAACGAGGGAGCAAGCATCTCGAGATAGGCACTAAACGCAGGCTCGATGGCCACAGTGCGGTAATCGATTCCGAGGTTGTCGGCCAACGCTTTGGCGTCGGTCTTTGATCCGTCGCTGCTGTAGCGCGACGGCATGGAGACACCGTGCACATGGTTGGCGCCCAAGGCATCGACCGCGACGCAGGCAACGATCGATGAATCGATGCCGCCCGACAAGCCAATGACTACATCGGTGAAATTGTTCTTGTGCACGTAGTCGCGCGTGCCGAGCACGAGTGCTTGATACATCTCGGCAACCGGGTTGAGCAACGGCGCAATGCGAACCGGCGACTCATGCAGCTGAGTAACGGTCTCGTCGCTGATGAACACGGTCGGCAACAGCGTGTCTGTGACCCGACCGCGAGGATCGAGCAACCGCTTGCGGAACACCGGCGCTATGTCGATGTCGGTGATCAACAGTTCTTCTTCGAACTGAGCAGCGCGCGCCAGCAGATTGCCATCGGCATCGAACGCCATTGACGCGCCATCGAACACCAACTCATCTTGGCCGCACACTTGGTTCACGTAGACCAACGCACAGCTGGCATCGGCAGCGCGTGTAGACAGCATGCTCTCGCGGCTCTCGACCTTGCCGCGGTGATACGGCGAGCCGTTGATGTTGATGTTGAGTTCGGCGCCACCAGCAGCCTGCGCGGCCAACGGGCCCACGGGGCTCCAGATGTCTTCGCAGATGCTGACGCCAACCTTCACGCCACCGATGACGTACAACTCGAGCTGATCGCTTTCGTCGCCAGGAGTGAAATAGCGGGCCTCGTCGAACACGCCGTAGTTCGGCAGCAACCGTTTGCGATAGGTGCCCTTGATCTCGCCGCCGGCGCATACGGCGGCGGCGTTATAGAGATCGCGATCGCTCTCTACGAAACCAACGACAGCAACGCAGTTACCGGTTCGCGCCGCAATGGCGGCCAACACGTCTTTGTTGTCGCTGACGAATCGCGGCTTCAAGACGAGATCTTCGGGCGGGTAGCCCGTGATGCACAGCTCAGGAAACGCAATGATGTGGCACTGCGCGGCCTCGGCCCGATCGTAGTAATCGAGGATCTTGGCGAGGTTGCCCTGCAGATCGCCGACGGTTGGATTTATCTGCGCGAGCGCAATGCGAAGCCGAGTCACAGCGGCAGGCTACCGAAACACGCGGCTGGCCTGTGGCGGCGTTACGTGGTGGGCGCCGACAATTCTTCGGTGCCGCAGGTATCGCCGGGCAACATCGCGGCCACCACAAGCTGATATGCAACACCGTTATCGGTGAAGACGGTGGTCTGCGTGGCGGCGGCAAACAAGGTCTGCACATCGGCTGCCTGAACAATGGCGCACTGACCAGCCGATGCAAGCGAGACTCCGGCCGCTGCTGGCCACGCCACGGTGTCGGGGTTCGGATTCAGAGCGGCGCTATCTGCGGCCGATATCTCACGCGCCTGCACCCGATATTGCTCGGCGACAAAGCGGGTTTCGTCGCCCAAGTTGGCGGCGCCGAAATACTTGTTGACGTCGCTGAGCGCAGCGACGAAATCGGCCAAGGTCTGGCGGGCCGGAGTCTGCGCTGGTGTGTCGAACCCAAGCGCGTACGCGGAATGTGTATAGGTCTGGCCGTTCGCGGACAGCACCACCGCCGTGCTCGGTGCGTCAGCAACATTGAGATCGGCTACATACACAGGTGGCGTTTGAAGCAGCCGCGACGCATCGGCGAAGTTCAGAATTCTCTGGATCGCAGCTTCCGTGACGGTGCGCTCAAACAACGGCGCCAACAACGGGCCCGGGAACTGTTGCGTCTGTGCACCGGGCACGATGAGGCGCCTATCGCCGCTCACCACCAACGTAGGCACCGCCTCGAACACTGCGCCCGGTGGTGCAAAGCCCCCCGTGAGACCAATGCTCACGACCAAGTCGTTCTTGCCCGTGCCGTGACTGATGGTGACCACCGGTGTGTTGCTGTCGCGGCCCAATCCCATCGCTACGGCAATCAGCAGACACAGCAGTACAACGGCGCCAACAATGACAACACGACGACGGGAGCGACGATTACTCGTGGACATATGGCGCTGACGATACCACCGTGATTCTCACGACTTTCCGCCATTGACCTGCGTTCGATAATGTGAGGTGACCTGCGCGGCAACGAAGCCGGGCGAGTTCACACAGCGTTCACAAACGGGCAACGGGGTTGAAACCCTCGACCGGCACACTCTCCGGGCCCTCTACATTTCCATTTCGGAAGGACCACCAGTGGCCTATCAAGCTGAATACATCTGGATCGACGGAACTGAGCCAACTCCATTGCTCCGTTCGAAGACCAAGATCATCAATGACTCTGTCACCACCCCGCCAATCTGGGGCTTCGACGGTTCGTCAACCAACCAGGCCGGCGGCGAGAGCAGCGACTGCGTGTTACGCCCAGTGTTCTCATGTCCAGACCCAATCCGTGGCGGTACCAACATCTTGGTGCTGTGCGACGTGCTGTTGGCGGCCGACATGAAGCCACACCCAACCAACACCCGCGCCACTTGCGAGAAGGCTGCGAAGAAGTACGCCAAGCAAGAGATGATCTACGGCATTGAGCAGGAATACACCATGCTCAAGCTTGATGGCACTCCACTGGGCTTCCCAACGAACGGCTTCCCTGCCCCGCAGGGCCCGTACTACTGCGGCGTTGGCGCCGGACGTGTTGTGGGCCGCGAGATCATCGAAGAGCACACTCAGGCGTGCCTCGATGCTGGCTTGATGATCGAAGGCACCAATGCCGAAGTGATGCCCGGCCAGTGGGAGTTCCAAATCGGCGCAGCCGACGCACTCACCGTGAGCGATCACATGCACGTAGCCCGTTGGCTGTTGCACCGCATCGCTGAGGACTACGACGTAGTCATCAGCTTCGATGCCAAGCCAGCCGCTGGCGACTGGAACGGCGCAGGCGCCCACACCAACTTCAGCACCAAGGCAATGCGCGAGGATTACAAAGCCATCGAGAACGCCTGCCATGCACTCAGCAAGCGCGTCGAGGCTCACGTCAAGCACTACGGCCACGACATCGAGAGCCGCCTCACTGGCAAGCACGAGACCGCCCCGTGGAACAAGTTCAGCTTTGGCGTCAGCAACCGTGGCGCATCGGTGCGCATTCCATGGCAGGTCGCCAAGGAGCGCAAGGGCTACGCCGAAGATCGTCGTCCAAACGCCAACGTCGATCCATATACGGTCACCCGGCTCATCCTAGAAACGGTCTGCGGCGCAGCCTGATTCCGTTCCAAACGTAAGCAGTATCGTCAGGGGTCGGGCCGAACGTCCGGCCCCTGACGCTTTTTCGAGAGAGGCTCAGCCATGAACGAAGAGCAGCGCAAGTACGTCCTGCACACTGTCGAAGAACGCGGCGTCCGCTTGGTGCGCCTGTGGTTCACCGACGTGTTGGGCAACCTGAAAAGTTTCGCGATCAGCCCGGTCGAACTCGAGAATGCTCTCGAGGACGGCATGACTTTCGACGGTTCGTCCATCGACGGCTTCAGTCGCGTGCAAGAAAGCGACGTGCTCGCGATTCCTGATGCCAACACCTTCGAGGTGTTGCCGTGGGGCGACACCAAAACGCCTGAGGCGCGAGTGTTCTGCGACATCCACAATCTCGATGGCACGCCGTTTGAGGGCGACCCACGTCAGGTGCTCAAGCGCAACCTTGCCGCAGCCCGGGCGTTAGGCCTCACCTTCTTCGTTGCTCCCGACATGGAGTACTTCTACTTCGCTCCCCCGCAGCGCGGCCAAGCACCTGAGCCACTCGACGAGGCCGGCTTCTTCGATCTCACCACCAGCGACATTTCGGGGTCGATGCGTAAGCAGACCATTCGCACGCTCGAAGCCATGGGCATTCCAGTCGAGTACAGCTTCCACGAAGACGCGCCAAGCCAGCACGAGATCGACCTGCGCCACAACGACGGGCTCAGCATGGCTGACTCGATCATGACCTTCCGTCTCGTGGTGAAAGAAGTAGCTGCGAGCCAAGGCGTGCATGCGTCGTTCATGCCCAAGCCACTCGAAGGAGTGCAGGGTTCTGGCATGCATGTTCACATGTCGCTGTTCAACGGCGAAGAGAACGCTTTCTATTCGCCCGACGACGCCTACAACCTGTCGCCGATTGCCAAGCACTTCATGGCTGGCCTGCTGCGGCACGCCGCCGAGATCACTGCGGTCACCAACCAAACGGTCAATAGCTACAAACGGCTCGTGCCGGGCTTCGAAGCCCCGGTGCACATCAGTTGGGCACGCAACAACCGTAGCGGTCTGATCCGGGTACCCATTCCGAAGAAGGGCAACCCGATGGCCACACGCATCGAGTACCGCTCACCCGATCCGGCATGTAACCCCTATCTTGCGTTCAGCGTGATTTTGGCAGCGGGCATGCGCGGCATCCGCGACAGCTACGAGCTTCCGATCGAAGCCGACGCCAACTTGTTCCAGCTCGACGACGCTCAGCTCACCGCGCTGGGCATCGACCAGATTCCGTCCTCTCTGGGCGATGCGCTGAAAGTGATGGAGGCCTCCGAGCTCGTCAAAGAAGCGCTTGGAGATCACATCTTCGAGTGGTTCCTGCGCAACAAACGCAACGAATGGCGCTCCTACAAAGCGCACGTGAGCGCCTTTGAGCACGATCGGTACCTGAGGTCACTGTGAGCGAGTCGGCCGAACTACTGGCCATCTTCGGTGACCCACCGCCCACCGATCTCGTGCGCACGCTCGACCTCGGTGGATACAAGTGGAAAGCCGTTACCGGCGCCGACGATGTCACCCGCCACGAGCCTTCCGGCGGCTGGGCCGGAGCCGTGGTCGCCTGCGATGCTGACCCCGAAACCGCGTGGGCATTGTGCCGCGCGTTACGCAAGCGCGACATACCCGTGGCACCGTTGTTGGTGTTGCTCAGCGGAGGCCAGCTGGCCGACCTCAGCATGCGCGACGACCTATTCGACGACTTCTGCCTCACCCCCTTTCACCCCATAGAGCTCGAAGCTCGCCTACGGCACATGCTGCGCAAGAACGGCAACGGCGCGAGCGCCGACATGCGGCCCGACCTCGTTGAGTACAGCGGGCTCGCGCTCAATGTCGAGACCTATCAAGCAGCGATCGAGGGCAAGCCGCTCGACCTGACCTACATGGAATACGAGCTGCTGAAGTTCCTCGCCCAAAACCCAGGCCGCGTGTTCACCCGCGAAGTGCTGCTGAGCCGAGTGTGGGGTTACGAGTATTACGGCGGCGCCCGCACGGTAGACGTGCACATCCGCCGCCTGCGCGCCAAGCTCGGCGAAGAACACCAGAACCTGATCCAGACCGTGCGCAGCGTGGGCTACCGCTTCGGCCAGACCCGCTGGGGCTAAACGTCAGCCAAGTTTGCGGTGACCATGAGACTCGAGATGATGGTTCCTGATGCTAGCATCATGTGATGCGATCAACATTTACCATCGACGACGAACTGGCCGAAGAAGCCCGGCGTTACGGCGTACCACTCTCCGCCGCAGCGCGCGACGGGATCGCGACAGCTGTCAGGCACGCCAAAGAGCAGCACGATCGTGCGGAATACGCCAAGCGTCCAGAGAGCGCCGACGATTGGACGCCCCTCGAGGCGTGGGGTGAAAGCGCAGCCAGCGAGGCATGAAGCGTGCGGAGATCTGGACAACGACGGTTGCCGGAAAGGGCCGCCCGGTACTTGTTCTGACGAGGGATGCTGTAATTGACGTTCGCGAGCTCGTCACCGTTGCTGAGATCACATCATCAATCCGAGGCATCGGCGCCGAGGTCGACTTCGACTGGAGCTCAGCAGGACTCGACCGCACGAGCGTCATCAACTGCGACGGCATTCACACGGTGCGCCAACGAGACCTGACGGCTCTCGTGGGTGAGGTTACTGATGCCGACATGTATCGGGTTTGTGCCGCTATGGCTTACGCTATGGGTTGCTGACGCCGCGTAGCACGCCACGAGCTCTGTTGAGGCCGAGTGGAAACGACAGTGACCTTGGCAACTGACTAGCCAACGTTTTGAATTCTCGCAGCAATGCGACGATGCGTGCGAAGGTGTTCGTCGACATGCGGACTCACGAGCGAACCGTTGCTCACGATCGAGCGCCCATGAACGATGGTGTGTCGTGCCGACACCGGCCCGCAGCGCAACCACGCCTCAACGGGGTCAGCGATGGCACCCGCAAACGCGGGGCCGGTCAGCGACCACACCGCTACGTCGCCAACAGCACCAACTGCAAGCGTGCCGATCTCGCCGATGCGGCCGAGGCAACCGGCGCCGCCTTCGGTGGCAATCTCGAGCGCCATGCGGGCGTGACCCGCGTGAGCGCCATCGCGCAACTTGGCGAGCAGCATTGCGGTGCGCGCCTCGAGCCACATTGAGGCCGCGTCGGCCGACGACGAACCATCAACGCCCAGACCAACATGCACCCCAGCGGCGCGCAGATCGACAATGGGCGCAATGCCCGACGAAAGAATCATGTTGCTGCTCGGACAGTGGGCCGCGCTCACCCCAGCCGCACCGAGGCGATGAATCTCGTCGTGATTCGGCATCACGCAATGGGCCACCCAGGTGCGCGGACCACACCAACCGGTGCGCTCGAGGTATTCCATTGGGCGACAGCCAAAGGTGGCCAATGAGAACGCGTCGTCTTCGGAGTTCTCGGCGAAGTGGGTGTGTAACCGCACATCGAGTCGTTCAGCGAGCTCGGCAGATCGCACCATCAACTGCTCAGTGACGCTAAACGGTGAGCACGGGGCCAAGGCCACGCGCACCATTGCGCCGTGGCTGCGGTCGTGGAAACGCAGCACCGCCGCTTCGCTCTGGGCCAAGATTTCATCGTCGTCTTGCACCACGATGTCGGGCGGCAGACCACCGTCTTTCTCGGACAATGACATTGAGCCACGAGTGGGATGAAAGCGCATTCCGAGATCTACCGCAGCGGCAATTTCTGCGGCAAGCAAGTCGCCGGCACCGCGTGGGTGTAAATACAGATGGTCGGTCGAGGTGGTGCACCCGCCAAGCGCGAGTTCGGCGAGGCCAACCCACGCCGACGTGAACACGGCTTCCTCATCGATGCCAGCCCACAGCGGATACAGCTCTTTGAGCCAACCAAAAAGTGGCGCCTTGGTCATCGGCGGGTAGGCGCGAGTGAGGTTTTGATACAGGTGGTGGTGGGTGTTTACGAGACCCGGCGTGACCAAGCAATCGGTTGCGTCTATGACCCGATCGGCCGGCGGGCAGGGGTCTGACGACGAGCCCACCCCAACAATGATGCCATCGCGAATTGCGACCCAACCACCCGGTAGCTCACGGCGGTTCGCGTCGACGGTGGCAACGAGCAATGCGTTGTTGATCACAAGATCGGCGTTCACAGCAACGAGTCCAAGATGTCACTCACTTCATTGATGGTGGTCAGTGGATTCACAAAACAAAGTCTGAGAACGGTCTCGCCCAGCCATACGGTGGGCACGACGAACGCATGACCGCTCATCAGTTCGCGCGAGCTCCACACCTGATAGTCGGCTGGACCCCAGCCATGACGGCGAAACAACACAATCGAGAGCTCCGGCTCGAGCAACAGTTCTACGTGTGATGCCTCACGAATCAACCCGGCCACTTTGGCAGCGAGCTGCATGGTGAGGTCGATCGCCTCGGCGTAACGGCGCGTACCGTGGGTTGCAAGGCTGAACCAAAACGGCAAGCCACGCGCTCGACGGCTGAGATGATGGGCATAGTCGCTGGGATTCCACTCGACATCGGCCGCAGCATCGTCGTGCAAAACATCGAGATAGCCGGCGTGCTGAGTGTGCGCGGCTCGTGCCACGGCAGGGTCGCGATAGATCAACGCACAACAATCGAACGGCGCAAACAGCCACTTGTGCGGATCGACAATGAAGCTGTCGCATCGTTCGATGCCAGCGAACTTGGGGCGTTGCGTTGGTGAGCACAACGCCGCTGCCCCGTAGGCGCCATCTACGTGGAACCACGCGCCCATCTCGTTGGCAACACGACCGGCACCTTCGAGATCGTCGATGATGCCCGCGTTCGTGGTGCCACTCGTGGCCACAATTGCAAAGACGCGCGAACGATCGTGATAACTCATCGTGTTGACACACACCTCAAGCGAGGCGCCGTCAAGGCGGGCGGGGTCATGTGTGGCAACGACCAACACATCGGCATCCATAGCGCGTGCCGCCGACGCAATCGACGAGTGCGCGCCACCCGACGTGATGATGAGGCCGCGGGCGCGATCATTGCTGCCCATCGACTTCTGGCGCCATTGGTGACGAGCGGCAATCAGTGCCGACAAGTTGCCATTGGTTCCCCCGCTGACAAAGACACCACCCGCCGAGTCGGGAAGGCCGGCAAGGTCGGCCAGCCAGCGCAACGCTTGGTTCTCAGCGAACACGGCGCCAGCACCTTCCATCCATGAGCCGGCGTAGATACTGCTGGCGCCAACCACAAGATCGAACAAGATCGACGCCTCGGTAGGCGCGGCAGGCACGAACGACAAGAACTTCGGGTGATCAACGCTGATCGTGGCCGGCGCGAGGACCTCGCGAAACAACCTCAAGGCCTCGAGGCCGCCAAGGCCGTCTTCGGTGACCGTATTGCCCGTGTGGGCGAGTAGCTCTGCTGCGCTGGCAGCATGATCTAACGGTGGATCAAGTCGAACGCGAGCAACTGCGTAGCGAACGATGGCTTCAGTGAGTTCCTCGGTCGCTGCGTCGTGCTGATGCACTAGACGTTGAGATCGAGCAGTTCACTATCTGCGTTGCGAACTTCGCCGTCTTTGTAGAGCAGGTGGCCCAAGACCGCTGCGACAGCGGCAAACGACATACACACCACTACGGGAAGCACGAGCAGCAAAATGAGAATGGCGATAGCTCCAGGCACGTTGGTCAGCCTAACGCGGCGCACTCGCTATGACGGAAACACAAGACGAGATGATCGTTCACCATTCCGCACGCCTGCATATACGCGTAACAAATAGTTGAGCCAACAAAACGAAAGCCAAGCCGCTTGAGTTCTTTGCTCATTCGGTCGCTCGCCGCAGTAGACGCCGGCATATCGCTCATGGCCGTGAGGTTGTTTTGCTGCGGTCGGCCCTCAACGAAGCTCCACACCAGACCCACCGGGTCGGGCAACTCGCACCACAGCTGCGCGTTCGTGATGGTGCTTGAGATCTTGCCGCGGTTACGCACGATGGATGCGTCCAGCATCAGACGCTCCACGTCGTCGTCGTTGAACGCGGCGACCTTATGAACATCGAACTGTTCGAAGGCATTGCGATAGCCATCGCGCTTCAGCAAAATCGTGCGCCAACTCAGACCAGCCTGCGCGCCCTCAAGCGTGAGGAACTCGAACAACATGCGCGAGTCGAACTGCGGAACGCCCCACACGGTGTCGTGATACTGCTGCATTTCAGCACCATCAAGTGACCACGAGCAGCGCTGAACCATGTCTGCCGCGGACGCCTGAGCGGTGACTTCACTCACTGCCACAGCTCACAAAGGCTTGTATGCCCACGCTTCGATCTCAACGTTGCCACCCATGGGAAGCGCTGCCACGCCGATGGTGCTGCGCGCCGGACGACTCTCGCCGAAACCTGCCACGTAGGCCTCGTTGAAGGTGGGGAACGTGTCCATGTCGGTGAGGAAGCACGTTGTCTTGGCGATGTCGCTGAGGGACGCACCCATCGAGGCCAACTGCGCCTTGAGGTTCACAACAGCTTGCGCTGTCTGGGCGGCAACGCCTCCGGCGACAATGGCGCCATCGACAAGGCCAAGCTGGCCGGACACGATGATCCAATCGCCAGCGCGAACAACAGGGGTATAGGGACCTACAGGCTTCGACATGGAAGCAATCGTAGACCGCTACTCAGCAAACTCTGCGCCTTATGGCGAGGTCAGTTGACCCGCCGCAAACGATTGGTGAGGTTCACGAATTGCTGCCAACTTCCGTGCGCCAAGAGCCGCGCTTGCTGCGGCCAAGAACTGGGATCATGCTGCTCCACGCTGTGACCAGCCGATTCGAGCATGCTGCGCAACACGCGAACATCGGTGTTGGCCAATCCCCACCACGTGGTGATCTCGTGCTGACGGCACAGGTCGGCAATCTTGATATCGATACCGACCACCACGGTGAGGTCATCAAGTTGGATTGCGGTGCCCAGCATTGCGCGGCCAATCTCAATGTCGGGTGGGCGCGGAGCGTCTTGCGACTCTGAGTCAACATGGCTTTGCAGGCGATCGATTGTTGCAGCCTGGATGCCGATGGTGGCCTCGTGTCGACCCAACAACGCGCGCAACTGATTGCGCTCGTTGCGCAACGCACTGACATCGTCGGGGGGCGGCGGAGTCTGAATCGGAGTGCTCACAGCGATCTTCAGTTCGGAGGCACGAATCGCACGCAACTCAGCCAATTCGCGGCGGAGCCGATCTCGCTCGAACTCAACCGGCTCAAGCGCCACCACTCGGCTCTTGAGTTCTTTCAACTCGGCTCGCAGCGCCTGCATAGTGGCTGACGAATCGATTGCGTCGCCGCTGGCGCCATTGAATGGAGGGCTTGCCTGAGGACTGCGCGGACCCGACGAGCGGCGAACAACGCGGTGCACGAACCATCCGACAACGGCACCCAACACGAATGCGAGCACGAACCACACAAAGACTATTCCGAGCGTGTACAGCATGTCGTGGCGTTCCTTTCCTTGAATCGGCGATTGTTCATGGTTGAGCCAGTCAGCCTGCGGTGACGACGAACTCGACGCGGCGGTTGATTGCTCGGTTGGCAGTGGTGTCGTTGGGAACCTTGGGTCTGGTCTCGCCATAGCCCCTCGCAAACAGCTGCTCGGGCGGGATTCCACGCGTCACCAGTTCGAAGACGATGACATCGGCTCGAGCCTGGCTGAGGTTGAGATTGCGAATGGCGTCGCCTTCGTTATCGGTGTGACCGTGCACCTCGATAACAGTGCCTTTGAATTCTTTCGCAATTGAGGCAACTCGATCGAGAAGCGTCTCGCTGCCACCGAGTAGGCCGGGCGTGTTGCTGGTGAACAAGAACGGATTTGCCGCCACGTAGTCGTTCAGTTGCTGTTGCATGCTCGCGGCTTCTGACTGGCCCGCACCGGGCCGTGCAGTAAGGGTCGGCGTGACACCAACACCTTTGGCCACCGCTTCGAACACCAACTTCGATTGCTCGTTGAGGTAGACACCGGTCGCCCGCAAGTCGGTGCCGTCGTAGCCGACCTCACCGCTCAACAAGTTTGCAGGCATTGCGCGAATGAGAACACCAAGGTCTTCAACCGCCATCTGGTCAGCATCGGCTACCGCGACTGGTTGGTCGGCCAGAGTGACCGAGTCGGTGACATCACGAACGCTCAGGACGTCGTCGGCTGCATGGAACAGCGCAAGCTTCTGCTCACGGGTGCCAGCAGTGCCCGTAATGGTCATCTTGTTGTCCGCAAACACCACAGTAATTTTGGCTGCACTCATGACTTCGGCCGCACCCATGCTCAATGCAATGTCGGCTTTGGCCACACCTGCGTTCTTCGCTGCAATGGTGAGGGCCGAGAACGCACTCGAATCGTTGGCGATGCCCTCGATAAAGAGCTTGCCACCCTCAACGCCTGCGGTGCCCGATTTCAAACGACCAGCAAACACCTCGATGAGCGACACGAACTGATCGACAATCGCATCGCTTTGATTTCCGTCCTGCGCATTTGTGGTGAGCCTCACGGTGACGTTGGTTGATCCGAAGGCGGTGATCGCTGCAGCGACGAGGGCGTCGCTCTGGGCGGCCGTATCGACCCGACCAGAGAGAGTCACCTTGCCGTCGGGCACCACTTTCACCACCGGTGTAACCGTTGTTGCAGCGTCGGGTACCGAGTTCGCTCCGCCGCCAGTGCCCGGAGTTGTGCTGTCGGTGGGCGTCGATGTTGCAGTCGCGCATCCGCTACTCAAGCCCACGCTGCGTACACCCTTGATATCGAGCACTGCAGCCTTCACTGCGGCCGAATCTTTGAGCGGCGAGATACAGGTAATGGTGGCGTCTTGGCCCGAGAAGGAGACTCTCACGCCAGACACACCAACTGCTTCGATGCGATCGGCGGCCTTGGAAACGAGATCACGCTGAATCACCGGAATCGCCCACGCTGCGCCGGCGGCAAAGCCAACTGCGAGCACAACAACGACAGCAAACACAACGCGGCCGCGTCGTGGCGCTCGTTGTGTTTGGCGGTCTCGTCGTTTCATACGGGAAGGAATCTCTGACGCGGGGTTGAGGTGGCTACGACTCTGTAGTGTTCGTTCGGTGCAACCTCTCGATCGCCGCCGCTTTCTACTTGCTTCAAGTGCATTGGTACTCGCTGCCTGTAGTGACAGCGCAAAGTCTTACACGACCAACGACTCCAACCCGGGCAACGACCCTGTCGACATCAAGACATCTGAGAACGGCTTCGACGTCGCTCAGCGTTTCAACCAGGAAGTCCTCGTGCCTGGTTTCGTGCGATTGCCCATCTCGCTGGCGAACAAGCAGGCGCTGTTATCGGATGGCCCCGCGGTCATCAACGCCAAGATCATCAACATCGATACCGGTAAGACCGTGATCCCCGCGTTGTCTGCCAAGCGCCGAAAGGTCACTGACGCAATGTCGTACTGGGATTTCCACGCTCAACTCGATGAGGTGGGCGTCTATGCGCTCATCATCGACGGTGGCACACCCCAGGGTGGCGCATTCCAGATCAACGACCCAGCAACCGTGTTGGTGCCGTGTGTAGGTCAGCAGTTGCCGCCGTTCGACACGCCCACCACCGACAATCCCCGTGGCGTCAACCCAATCTGCACCCGACTCACCGGCGGGCCGTGCCCGTTTCACGACATCACACTCACCGAGGCGTTGACCCTGGGTAAGCCCGTGGTGTACTTGGTGGGGACCCCAGCCCATTGCCAGTTCGGCACATGCGCTCCCGGGCTTGAAGCACTGATCAACGCCGGCAAGCGACTCGGCGACAAGATCGTCATCGTGCATGCCGAGGTATACACCGACGACTCGACCACGGTGTCGGCTCCGGCCGTCGATGCGTACAACCTGAACTATGAGCCGGTGACTTGGATGGCCGATGCAACCGGCAAGATCGTGGCGCGACTCGACGCCCTATGGAGTCAGGACGAACTCGACGAAGTGCTCAACGCACTTGCGGGGTAACTCAACAGCGAGGCGCAGGCCTCAGCTGAAGCTCTGGCCGCAGCCGCAGCTGCGTGAAGCATTTGGGTTCGTAATGTTGAACCCGGCCTGGTTGAGACCGTCTTTGTAATCGAGCGATGCGCCAAGCAACAACTGTGCCGATGCGGGATCGACCAGCACGCGAACGCCTTCGCCAAACTCGGCCTGCTCATCGTCGGGAGCAATGTCGCCGTCGAAGAACATTTCGTACGAGAAGCCGCTGCAGCCACCGGGGCGAACAGCAACGCGCAGTGCCAAATCGCTGGCACCTTCGGCTGCCAGAAGTTCTTTTACTTTGTTGGCTGCAGTTTCGGTCAACGTGATCATGAGATCCTCCTCGGAGCGACGGTTGATAAGACGATATCGGCTTTTGCGTTCTCCGGCGAATATCAAGGGCAATCGGGTAAGTTTTCCTATGCCCACAACCAGCCCCGTGGTTCCTACTCGTGACGACATTTTCGCCTTGTTGCGCGCGGTGGTCGATCCCGAGCTCGGAGCCGACATTGTCACCTTGGGCATGGTTCCCGATGTCGTGATCTCGCCAGCCGATTCAACCGGCGGTGTCGATGTCACGGTGTGGGTGAAACTCACTATTGGCGGCTGCCCATTGCGCGCCCAGATCAAGAAGGATGTCGAGTCCCGCGTGGCGCTTCATCCTCAGGTGCGCAATGTGCGCATCGAGTGGGGCGAGATGAACAGCGACGAACGCAGCGAGGTCATGCTCAAGGCGCGCTGGGCAGCCCGCGAAAACGCCCCCGACACCGAGGTGTCGCAATCATGTCGAATCCTCGCGATCGCCAGCGGCAAGGGCGGGGTTGGAAAAAGCTCGGTCACGGTCAATGTGGCGGCCGCGCTTGCGGCCCAAGGTTTTGTCGTTGGCGTGCTCGACGCCGACATCTGGGGATTCTCGGTGCCTCGCCTGCTCGGCATCACCGATCGGCTCGAGGCCCAGGCTGTCGAAGGATCCGATCGGCCCAAGATCATGCCCAACATCGTCAAGGTTGGCGCTGGCGAACTCAAGGTCGTGAGCACCGGATTCTTAGTCAACGAAGACACCGCGCTGATGTGGCGTGGACTCATACTCACCAAGGCCGTCGAGCAGTTTCTGCGCGACGTGGCGTGGGGCGAGATGGATTACCTCATCATCGACATGCCACCTGGCACCGGCGACGTGCAGATGGGTCTCGCGCGCATGTTGCCGCGCACCGATCTCATCATCGTCACCACGCCCGCTCTGGCTGCACAAAAGGTGGCCAGCCGAGCCGCCGATATGGCCCGACGCAGTTTCTTACGCGTGGCGGGCGTTATCGAAAACATGAGCTCGTTTACGTGTGACCACGGCGAGTCGTACGCACTGTTCGGTGTGGGTGGCGGTCAGGCGCTGGCCGACGAAATCGGTGTGCCGCTGCTGGGCCAAGTGCCGCTTGAGCCCGCCGTTGGCGCAGGCGGCGATGCTGGCATGCCGGTTTCGCTGTCACCCGATGGCGGCGCCGCGGCAGTGGTGTTCCGCTCGATTGCTCAGCAGATCATCAGCGACATCGCTCCGCCCATCAACATGTCGGGCTGTTCGGCTCGCATGCTGGCCGCGGTTGCTGCGGCATTCGACAAAGCCTGAGCCACGCCCAGCGCAGCGCAGCGCCCATAGGCCGAGGCCTACGGCAAATCGTCGTAGCCGGCCTCGCCGGGTAGCACCACCTGTATCGGCCGACCTGGTTCGTTCGACCGCACCTTAGGAAGGATGCGCGGCGGCACGCCCACAGCGGCGGCCGCGGCCAACGCATGATCAGCTTGTGCGTGCGGCTCGAGAAACTTCAAGCACGCAATGGTGGGCGGCAACATCATCAGCTCGCCGGCGCGCTCGCGCTCGAGCGCAACTGTTGGACGAACCCACAAGCTGGCGATGGTCTCGCTGTCGTCGTGCAGCGGCTCTTGCGCATGAGGCGCGCGTGCCAAAAAGAAGCGGGTATCGAAGCGGCGTGTTTCGCCCATGGGCGTGACCCAGTGCGCTGTGTAAAAAATGACGTCGGTCATCAGTCGTAGACCCTCGCGCTGGCACAGCTCGATGAGATCGAGGTGGCCGTCGTGAACCAGATGTCGCGCCGCAGAAAAGCGATCGATGACATCGGCCTCATCGAAACGAATCTCGTGGCCGGTGTGTGCCGAGCGGGCCAGCAACACGCCCGCTTCCTCGAAGCATTCGCGAATGGCAGCGACCCAGTACGCAAGACCGCCCTGCTCGATCTGCAGCAGTTCGCTGGCCTGCAGATCGCTGAGGTCGTCGCACATTGCCTCCATGGCTGGACCATGGTCGACATCGTCGAGGCGGCCCCCAGGAAACACGTACATTCCGCCAGCGAACGCGGCCTGCAGCGTGCGCCGCAGCATAAAGACTTCGATGCCATCTTGTTCGGCAGTGTCGCGAACCAACATCACCGTTGCTGCAGGGCGAATTGGCACCAGCGAGTGATCGACCGCCTTGCTCATTTGTCGAGCTCGCCGCGAATTTCAGTCACGTCGGTTACGTCGGTTACATCAGTCATTCGTCCACCATAGGTGGCCTTGATCACACGGCCGCGGCCGAACCCACCAAGACCCTGACGCTTCATCAGCCACGTTCGCACGATGGCGCGCGTGGGCGGCAAGAGCAACAAAATGCCGACCGTGTCGGTGAGAAAACCGGGAGTGAGCATCAGCGCACCTGCAGCCAGCAAGCACACTCCATCGGCGATCTCGCGAGTCGGAATCTGACCGGTCTGCACCTGCTGGGCAAAGCGTCGCCACACCTTGAGGCCCTCGCGCTTGACCAGCCACGCGCCGACCACAGCGATCGCCACGATGAGCCCGAGCGAGTTGAAGAATCCGATCGCGGCGCTTACCTTCACGAACACATACAGCTCGGCAATCGGCATCACGATAAATAGCACGAACAACAGCATCAGCTGGCCCAGAACACTGTCTTGAGTTCGCTGTAGTGGTTCAGCGCTTCCATCGAAAGCTCACGCCCGAGGCCGCTCTGTTTGAAACCACCAAAAGGCGTGCTGAAGCGAACCGACGAATTGCTGTTGATCGACAACGTGCCCGTATCGATACCTCGCGCCAAACGCATCGCACGGTTCGCGTCGCGAGTCCACACCGATCCAGACAAGCCGTACACGCTGTCGTTTGCCAAGGCGATTGCATCGGCCTCAGTGTCGAACGGAATGACCACCGCCACAGGTCCGAAAATTTCGTCGCGAGCAATTCGAGTATCGGGGCCCGACGCCACCACGTGACACGGCATCCAGTAGCCAGGGCCAGCGGGAGCAGAGCCAGTCCAGAGCACATCGGCGTCGGTGAGGAACCCCTGCACCTTTGCCTTGTGCGCACCAGTAACCAACGGGCCCATTGCGGTGTCGGCCGACAACGGATCGCCCACCAAGAACTGTTGCGACGCCGCAATGAACAACTCGACGAAGCGGTCATACGCCTCGCGCTGCACCAGCACGCGACTACGCGAGCAGCAGTCTTGGCCCGAGTTGTCGAACACTGCGCCCGGAGCCGATGCAGCGGCAGCCTCGAGGTCGGCATCAGCGAACACGATGTTGGCACTCTTGCCACCCAACTCGAGCGTGACTCGCTTGACCTGATCGGCGCAGCCCGCCATGATTCGCTTACCCACAGCGGTGCTTCCGGTGAAGCCAACTTTGCGCACGGTGGGATTCTCGACGAAGCGCCAACCGACCTCGGGGCCAGTGCCAACGACCACGTTGAGCACACCCTCGGGAAGCCCAGCCTCGAGGGCCAACTCGCCAAGACGAATGGTGCTCAACGGCGTGAGCTCAGAGGGCTTGATGACCACGGTGTTGCCGCACGCCAGGGCTGGCCCAATCTTCCATGCCGCGGTAAGGATTGGGAAGTTCCAGGGAGTGATGACGCCAACGACACCGAGCGGCTCGTGGAAGGTCATCGTGACTCCGCCTGCAACTGGAATGGTGGAGCCGGTGTGCTTATCGATGCACCCGGCGTAGTAGTGCAACACCTCGGCGGCGGTGTTGGCGCACCACACGCTGTTGCCGATGGGCATGCCCATGTTCATCGTGTCGAGGCGACCTAGTTCGTCGGCATGTTGGGCGACGGTGTCGGCGAATCGACGCATTATTTTGATGCGATCGAGAGGGGCCATGGCCCGCCACGAGGGCAACACTGTCGCTGCTCGCGCGATGGCTGCATCGGCATCGGCGGCGGTGGCAAGTGGCTGATTCAGGATCAGCGCTTCGGTTGCCGGGTTGATGAGGGCGAGGGTCTCAGACATCGCTGACAGGCTACTTCGCTACCCAACAGGCCCGCCGCCCTGAGCCTTACCCTCGGTAGCCTGTGGCGATGCTCGTGTGGATGGACCTCGAAATGACCGGCCTCGATGCGACCCGAGACGTAATTGTCGAAATTGCGACAATCGTCACCGACGACGAGCTGAATATTATCGCCGAAGGCCCCGATCTGGTCATCCACCAAAGCGAAGAAGCCCTCGCCAACATGCAACAAGTGGTGGTCGACATGCACACTCGCAGCGGCCTGCTCGATGAGATTCGCGCGAGCACCGTCACGCTCGAAGAGGCCGGCGCAGCGACGCTCGCTTTCATCAAAGAACATGTTCCCGCCGCATCCACGGTTCCACTGTGTGGCAACTCCATCGGTATGGATCGCCGCTTTCTCACGGCGTATCTGCCCGAGATTGAGGACTGGTTGCACTACCGCAGCATCGACGTCTCAAGCATCAAAGAACTCGCTCGCCGCTGGTATCCGCAGACCAAAAACGAACTGCCCCGCAAATCCGGTAGCCATCGCGCGCTTGACGACATTCGGGCCAGCATCGCCGAACTGCAGTTCTACCGCGAACGGGTGTTCATCCCCGTGCGCTCCGACACAACGGCCTAACAGCACTCGCTCTACACAGCGAAGCAGCTGTACCGTGCAGGCATGACCGAACAGGCAGCGCGTCCCCGCAAACAAGAGCAGGAGCCCGCTTCCGACGAGATTATTGAGTTGGCCCCCGGCGTCTTGCGCAGCCAACTTCCCATCTCAATGCCCGGCCTCGGTCACGTGAACTGCTATCTGCTCGAAGACGAGCGTGGCGTCGCTGTCGTAGACCCAGGCCTACCGAGCAAAGACTCATACGTTGTGCTCGAGGCACGGCTCAAAGCAGCCGGCTTCCCACTGCGCGCCGTGCACACCGTGGTTGTCACCCATAGCCATCCCGATCACTTTGGTGGTGCTGGCTGGCTGCGCGACCAGACCGGCGCCGACATTGTGACGCATCGCAAGTTCCGCATGATGTGGGACCCAACTGAGCCACCCGATGTCGATGTTGAGGACATGGCCGTCGATGAAGCCGAGTTGCCGCCCGACGAACCGTTCGAGCATGTGCGCCGCTTTCCATGGGAAACAACGCCATGGGGTGGCCCCGGCGTAGACATCCCGCTCAAGCGGCGCATGTGGTTCCGCGCAGCGCGTGCCTTTCCGAAAATGCGCAAGATGCCAGTTCCTACCGTGCGGCTCGACGAAGCCATCACCATTCGTCTCGCGCGCCGCGACTGGATTGCCGTGCATACGCCCGGCCACACCGACGATCACCTGTGTCTGTTCGACCCCATCGAGGGTTGCATGTTGTGCGGCGATCATGTGCTGCCAACCATTACGCCACACATCGGCGGCATGGGCACCACTCGAGATCCGCTTGGCGCCTTCTTCCACTCGCTCGACAAAGTGGCCGCCTACGGCCCGCAAGTGAAGATCGCCTTGCCGGCGCACGGCAACCCCTTCGCCGATCTGGCTGGTCGCGCCCAAGAGATCAAGCACCACCACGAGGGCCGCCTCGAGAAGTTGCATTCCACCTCGGTCGAACTCGCCCGGCCCGCCAGCGTGATGGAGATGTCTACCCACCTGTTCTCGCCTCGAGTGCAGGGCGCAATGGCCGACAGCGAGACGTTTGCCCACCTCGAACACCTTCGTCTCGGCGGGCAGATGAAGCGCCTTGAGACCAACGGCGTGTTCGAGTACGTAGTTACCGAATAGCGCGCGCCACGGCGGCCACGCTGCCGGCACTGGTGGTGACCCACACATCGAAACCGGCTTCGGTGTCGGCCACGGCAACGTGTACCTCGGACCCAACGTCGATGGCATCGTGATGGTCGAGTGTCACAGTAAACGGCGCCCTGAAACTACGAAGCCGCGCCATCTGCTGTTCGATCATCGACCAGTAGACCGCGTTGTTCACATGCCCGAGTACGTCGAAATCGGTGAACCGCAGCGGCCAACCGGTGGTGGCAGTGGCAATGTCGCCCGGCCGGGATGGCAGATGCAACCGAGCACTGACGGTGCGACCCGCTGCGGCCTCTCCATATAACGACGCAAAGTCGGTGGGAACCACTATCGGCTTCATCGTCTGCATATCGACATGCACCCACAACGTGGTGGCCTCGATGCACGCGTGCTCGGCGGGTTCGTGGGTGATTGGGTCGTGGCCAGTCACCGAGTAGCGACGCTCGGCCCAGCGCGAACCCAAGCCACTGCACCACGTGCGCAGCGTGAGCATGTCGAGATACTGCGGAAACTGCCGCACACGCAACACTGTTCGACGCGCTACCCATGCAGTTGGATTCGGCAGACCCGCATCACGCGAATCGTCGTTGGCCACGTCTTGTAAGTAGCGAGCACACGCATCGAGGCGCAGACGACCCACTGGTGATGCATCGCCAAGGCGCACGCGCCGGGTGGCCGTAAACACGCGGCCTGACGCCGGAAGTGGAACCATTTCGTCAAAGTCACCGCGATTCATTGACCCTGACCCTAGTGACGCTGTGTGCGTTTAATCAGTTGCGCTTCTTTCGTAAATGTGGTTTCCTTGCAACTGTTCGACAACGTCGAACGACATACGATCTTTTCCCACCCACTCGAACCCGATCAGGACTTTTGAGATGAACCGCTCGATGCACGCAGTACATGCAGTTGGCTCCGCCGCTGTTGTGTCGCGCGCTAGCGATTATCTCGAGCTCGCACTCGGACACGGATGGCAGCCGAAGTCAGCTTCCTGCAATACCAATGGTTTTGCAATGAACGCATCGACTAAGCGTTCCCCCCGACGGCTCGGGAAGCGATCGACGTAACACAACGTCGAGCACATCGCTCCGAGGCCGCCGGGATCATCCCGGCGGCCTTTTTTATTTCCCCAACCACCACTTCGACACCGACATCCAAAACCCGAAACCAGTCAGAGACCCGAAAGGACTCGAGATGTATGCAATCAGCTTCACCGAACTTGCCCACGATGGCGATGCCGAGCACCAACTGACTCTTGCCGTTGGCAACAACGGCGCCGCGCGTCTCGATTGGTCCAAGGCTCGCTGCCGCGATGGCAACGGAACGCTGACGCACCTGTTCTTCTCGGACCTGGTGCTCGAGATTGCGCGCGCCAAGGCCATCTGCGCCAAGTGTCCGCTCTCGGTGGCTTGCCTCGAGGCTGCGCTTGATCGCGCCGAGCCGTGGGGCGTGTGGGGCGGCGAACTCATCGATACGGGACGCATCGTGGCGCACAAGCGTCCACGGGGGCGTCCCCCAAAGCATCCTCGTCCACTCGTTGTGATCAACGAGGACGCAATCTCAGTGCCGGTGCGGGTGGCCTAAGTGGATCCCGCACCGGCACTGCCCCCAATCTGTGTTGATGGCGCGACGCGAGCCGCGCCATCAACTGGAGGGCACTGATCGGTAGCCTGACGCAATGGCTGTGAATCGCGGTGTGCTGGTGGGCTCGCTTGGAGTGGCAGTTGTCGTGAGCCTCGTGGGTGGTTACGCCCTTAGTCGTCAGAGCGACTCGACCCCTGTCGCTGACGACAACATCACCATCACCTCGAACAGCACCTTCGTCGAGCCGGGGCTCGCAGTGAACAAGCCCGTCCAGGGCAAGAAAATGCCGACCGTGAATCTGCTCGACGGCACCGGCACCAAGGTGTCTACGGCGAGCCTCATTGGCAAACCACTAGTGCTCAACGTGTGGGCCACCACATGCGAGCCATGCAAGAAAGAGATGCCTGCGCTCGCCCAGTTACACAACGACTTTGGCGATCGAGTTCGTTTCGTGGGCGTGAACCAGTTCGCCAACGACAGCACAGCGTTGGCCTTCGCCCGCGATAAGGGCGTCACCTACGAACTGCTCTCTGATCAAAACGGCGAACTCGTCAGCGCCCTTGGAGTGGCTGGACTTCCCTACACATTGTTCGTCGCCGCAGACGGAACCATCACCGCGCAAAAAGGCATCGCCTTGAGCGAAGCAACCATCCGCTCGGTCATCAACGAAATGCTTCTCGCGCCATGATCGCTCTGCAAGGCAACTTTGCCTACAGCTTCCTCCTCGGCATTTTTGCCGCTGTAAACCCATGCGGCTTCGTGATGTTGCCCACCTACCTCATGTACTTCTTGGGTCTCGAGGGCTCGCAACCGGGCAGCCAACGCGCCAGTGTTCAGCGTGCCCTCTTGGTAAGCGCCGCAACTTCGGCCGGTTTCATTTCGGTGTTCGTCGTTGTTGGTGTCGTGAGCCGAGCATTCACATCGGCCATCCAAGACAACGCCAAATACGCGGGTTTTGGTATCGGCATTGCACTCGTGATCCTCGGCTGCTTCATGTTGGCCGGATGGAAGCCGCCGTTCGCAACGTCGCAATTCGGCGCGGGAAAGCAACGCAACCAAACGTTCTGGTCGATGTTCGGCTTCGGCGTTGCCTACGCTGTGGCCTCAATCGGATGCACCATCGGGTTTCTGATCTCGGCCATTCTTGGCACGTTCTCATCGAAGGGTTACCTCAGCGGCGTCGTCAGCCTCGCCTTGTACGGCGTTGGCATGGCGTTGTTGGTTACCGCTCTCACCGTCACCTTGGCGTTTGCGAGTTCCAGCCTGCTGCTGGTGCTGCGCAATGCGCTGAAATACGTCGATCGAGTTGCAGCGGTATTCATCATGGCAACCGGCATGTACCTCACCTGGTACTGGTACAGCGCTATCAGCGAGCGCGGCTCCGATGGTCTTACCGGTCGGGTCGATGGGTGGCAGGGCACCGTTGTGAACTTCTTGCAACGCCAAGGTGTGTGGAAACTTGCGATTGTTCTCGGGCTATTGGTGGCCGGTGCGGTTGCCTATGTAGTCCTCACCAAGCGCAACGAACAACGGGCTCAGTAGCAGTTCGCGATGTTAGAGAAACTGCTTGCCCACCCTGGAGTGCGCGAGGTCTGCGAACTGCGATCACGATTCGGATTCATGGCGTTTCATGGTGGCTCGCTCGAAGAGATGACCGATGTCATCGCTGCCGACGCCGCCGAGCGCAGCGGAGCCAGCTACTACGGCGTGTTGCAACCCAACGACCTGCAATGGCACATCCCTTCGCACAAGGTGAGCCCTGCTGCTTCGCCAGCACTCGCCAGTTTTGTTGAGCATGTCGATGTCGTGGTCACCGTGCACGGCTACGGCCGCCAAGGCTTGTTCACCTCGTTGCTGCTCGGCGGCCGCAACCGCGATCTGGCTCAGCACGTCGGCTCGCACTTACAGATGCACCTACCCGCCTACGACATTCGCACCCAGCTCGACTCCATCCCCATCGACCTACGCGGGCAGCATCAAGACAACCCCGTGAACCTGCCACCAAACCAAGGCGTGCAGATTGAGTTGCCGCCGAGGGTGCGCGGCTCAAGCCCACTGTGGTGGGACTGGGAAGGTCCAGGACACACGCCTCATACCGAAGCGCTCATCGTCGCGTTGGCGGCTGCCGCAAACTCGTGGAACCTCGACACCCAAGAACCTACGGAGCCAGGCGCTCGATAATCCACGCTGCGTTGGGCTCGGCGGGGTTCGCTCCATCGGCCAAGCGGTAGCGAAATCGATCGTGCAAACGGCTGGGCCGACCCTGCCACACCTCGGCCTCGCTGATGGCAATGCGCCATCCGCCCCAATGAGCCGGCCGCGGAATGGTGCTGCCCACTGGGTAGCGGGCCTCGACCTCGGCCACTCGTTGCTCAAGCTCGGCGCGATCGGCCAGCACAGCTGATTGCGGCGACGACCATGCACCCACCTGCGAAGCCCTCGGCCGCGATGAGAAGTAGTCATCAGATTCAGCAGCAGACATGCGACATGCCGTGCCGCGAATCTTCATCTGGCGGTGCAGCTGCAACCAAGTGAACAACGCCGACACGTGCTGCACCGCCGAGAGCTGTGCTCCCTTTGCGGACTCGTAGTTGGTGAAGAACTCGAAGCCTGCTTCGGTGACTCCGCGTGCCAACACGTAACGACTATCGGGCACACCATCGAGGCCGCTTGTGCTGAGCACCATTGCGTTGGGTTCGACACAACCAGCCTCTTCGGCTTGCTCGTACCAACGATGCCATTGGGCAAACGGATCGGGCGCGAGATCGGCGAGGTCGAGACCGGCTGTCTCGTATTGAACTCTGCGATCGCGCACCGACTTGTTCATGCTGTAGCGATCACTTTGCCGGAATGACGGTGACGCCACGCATGTACGGCCGCAGCGCCTCGGGCACGATGACACTGCCGTCGGCTTGACGGTAGTTCTCGATTATCGCGGCCCACACACGCGGAACCGCCAAGGCCGACCCGTTGAGGGTGTGAGCAATCTCGGTTCCCTTTTGACCCGTGCGACGGAAACGAATATCGGCGCGACGAGCTTGGTAATCGCTAAACCAGCTGACCGAGCTGACCTCGAGCCAACGATCGCAACCTGGCGCATAGACCTCGATGTCGAACGAGCGGTGATGGCTTTGGCCAAGATCGCCGGTGCAGATGTCGATGATTCGGTATGGCAGGCGCAACACAGCAATGGTGCCCTCGCAACGAGCGACGAGTTCGTCGAGCATTGCGGCGGCCTGATCGGGATGAGCGATCGCAAGAATCTCAACCTTGTCGAACTCGTGCGTGCGCAACATGCCGCGGGTATCGCGACCGGCCGAGCCCGCCTCGCGACGGAAACACGATGTGTGCGCCATCACCCGCGCCGGCAACGCAGTCTCATCAAGGATCTCGCCGGCATACAGCGAAGTGAGCGGCACCTCGGCCGTGGGGATTGCCCACAACCCGTCGCGCTCGATGGCAAACGCATCGTCGGCGAACTTCGGGAGGTGACCAGTAGCAGTGAGCGTTGCGGTGGATACCAGCGTTGGCGGGCGAATCTCTTCGAACGCATCGGCGTTGCGATCGAGCGCCAGTTGGCACAACGCTCGCGCCATCGTGGCGCCCAAACCGCGTTGCAGCGTAAACATCGCACCGCTGATCTTGGTGCCGCGTTCGTTATCGAGAATGCCCAACGCCGTTGCTGTTTCCCAGTGCGGCACACG